>JAKAWO010000018.1 GCA_021827255.1 Acidobacteriota bacterium
TGATTTCCTATCTTCTGGATCCCCTGGCGTCGAGCCACGCGCTGGAGGATGTGGTCTTGCGGCGATTGGGCCACGCGATCCCTCGCTCGCCCGCCGAGGCAGCGGTGCGCACGCGCGAGCTGGCGGAGCTTCTGGCGCCCGAGATTGACCGTGAAGGGCTGCGAACACTCTATGAGCAAATTGAGCTGCCACTGGCCTCCGTGCTGTCGGACATGGAGGCGGTTGGCGTAAAGATAGATGCCGCCATTCTGGCGCGGATGTCACAGGAGTTCGACAAGGAGCTGACGGCCCTGACGGGCGAAATTTATACATTGGCCGGCGGGCCGTTCGACATTGATTCTCCCAAACAACTCGGCGAGGTGCTCTTCGGGAAACTCAACCTGCCGGGCGGAAAGAAGTTGAAGAAGAGTGGCCAGTATTCGACGGTTGCCGGCGTTCTCGAAGGGCTTGCGGAGCGCCACGAGTTGCCGCGCAAGGTCCTTGAATATCGCGCCCGCGCCAAGCTGAAATCCACTTATATTGACGCGCTGCCGAAATATCTTAACCCGGCGACGGGACGGCTGCACACGAGTTTTAATCAGACGGTGGCGCGGACGGGGCGGCTTTCGTCTTCGAATCCGAACCTGCAGAACATCCCCATCGGCGATGAATCCGGGCTGCGAATCCGCTCGGCGTTTGTCGCCGAGCCCGGCTGGAGGCTCATTGCGGCAGACTATTCGCAGATCGAGTTGCGGGTGCTGGCGCATCTCTCTGAAGATCCGCGATTGCTGGAGGCCTTTTCGCGCGGCGATGACATCCACGCGCGAACCGGGGAGGAAATCTTCGGCGTGCCGCCGGCGCTGCAGACCCACGAGCATCGGAGGATGGCGAAGGCGATCAACTACGGGGTGATTTACGGTTTGAGCTCGTTCGGCCTCGCGGAGCGCACCGGCACGAGCAAAACGGAAGCGCAGCAGTATATTGACGCTTATTTCGCCCGCTATAGCACGGTGAAGGAATTTCTTGACCAGCAGCTCGAGGAAGCCCGGCGGACGGGCCGTGTTCGGACGCTTTTCGGGCGGCTCCGTCCGATTCCTGAGATCAACAGCCGCGACGCGCCGTCGCGGAATCGCGCCGAGCGCGAGGCCATGAACACGCCGCTGCAAGGGACCGCGGCCGACCTGCTCAAGCTGGCGATGGTGGGGACTCACGCGCGATTGCGGCGCGAGAAGATGGATACAAGGATGATTCTGACCGTCCATGACGAGCTCGTCTTCGAGTCACCCCATAGCGAAGTGGAATCCGCATGTCGGATCATCCAACAGGAGATGGAAGGCGTTTACCCATTGCGAGTGCCGCTCAGGGTTGACATCGGCGTCGGGGAGAATTGGCGCGAGGCCAAGTAAAGCCGGGAGTTTTTCGCGGCGGAAGCCGACGACGCGAGGGGGACAAAATGGATTCGGTCGATTGGTTTCCTCCCCTCTTCGAAGGCGACCACCGGTCAAATCACGAGGCCATCGCCGGCCTGGGAAGCTTGAAGGCATGGTCGAGCACGCGGAAAAGGTTTTAGGCCACGTCATCGGCGCGGGTACCAGGCGGGCAACCAGCCGTTGCGCTTCGTCGAGGGGGCCCACACTGGATTATTCATTTCAAGGTAGATATTTCTATTGACATTTACCCCCCCCTCACTGGTATCCTCCGGTCATCGCGCGAGTTCGGGATTTTGATTGCGGGAGGGACATCCCATGCACCGCGCCGCAGCGTTCCCGCCCAGTCTTGTTGCGGACGTTCGGGTCCGTACCGCGCTCGCCACCATTCAGGCCAACTACTCCAGCCACCTTACCTCCGGAGGCACTGCCGCCGCCCTCGGCCTCTCTCGCTCGCGCCTCGAGCATCTCTTCAAGCAGGAAACGGGCGCGACCTTCAGACGGAAACTTCAGGACGTCCGGCTAGCGGTCGCGCAAGGGCTTCTCGCCGATCCCACACTCCGCGTCAAGGAAATTGCAGCCCGCTGCGGCTACGCCAAGACGTGCGACTTCACGCGGGCCTACCACGCCCGATTCGGCGTCGCGCCATCCGAGTGGCGCCGTAGCACATTCGGCAAACAAATAGCCCATTCTGCAAACGAAATCGGCTTGACTCCGCCCCGTCGCGCGCTAAACTCGGCCTCAATTAGGAAGGCAATCAAACCGAAGGCCAGGAGGTGCTGGAATGAGCTTCTCGGGGAAGATGGAAACGGCAGCCAACGCCGCGACCATCATCGTGGCGGGCTTGCTCTCCGCCGTTTTATTCAAAGTTTACATTCTCCCAAAACCTGTGGCGAGCCGCGGGGCCCTCGCGGGCGAAGTGAAAGCGGGCACGAACCTCAAAGCCGAACTCCCGGCGTGGACTGGCGCAAGAACGGCCGCACACTCGTTCTGGCCATTTCGACCCAGTCCCACTTCTGCACGGACAGTGCGCCCTTTTTCCGCGCGCTCGTCGCGCAGGCGGCAAAGAATGTCAAAATAGTTGCTGTGCTGCCCCAGCCGGTGGACGCGGGCGAGAAGTATCTGAGCGGGGAAGGCGTGCGGATTGACCAGGTATTGCAGGCGTCGCTGCCCAGCATCGGCGTCACGGGCACGCCGACCACGCTGCTTGCCAACAGCGGCGGAGTCGTGACCAACGTCTGGGTAGGCGAACTTCAGCCTGCCCAGCAACAGCAGGCGCTGGCCGTTCTCACCGGCGCGCCTGTCGCTAGCTCGCCAGCGGCCCACGCGCGTGTGCTCGATTGAGTGTGGGAGGTCCATGATGAAGTCGAATATCAGACTCTTGAGCTTAGCGCTGCTCGTCACGGCGGCGCTCGTGCTACCTCGTGCGCAGCGGACGCTTCTCGCCACCAGCTGCACGACCGACAGCGATTGCTCGGGCACTAGCCGTGCCTGCGACCTGACAACCTTAACCTGTGTGTCGTGCGCCCCGAGCGGCGACGGTGCGACGGACTCCGCAGACTGCTGCAGTGGCTACCTTAATCCCAACACAGGCTACTGCGCGAGCCAGTCGGGTTCCTGCCCATCTTGCTCGTCCGACACAAATTGCAAGGTCCAGGGGTGTTCCTACCCTGCCTGCGACGTGACCTTCGCGACCTGCGAGTCATGCGTGCCGGACGGCGACGCCCCCGGTTCTCCCGGCGACTGCTGCAACCTCGACTACGACAGCCAGTCGGGCCTCTGCGGTAACGGTACCGGCAGCTGTGGCAGCTGCTCGCAAGGCAACGACGAGTGCTACACGTGCGGTGAGGTTTGCGACTACCCCGAGCCCGGCGGCAACGGGAACTGCGCTGGATGCGTGCCGCCTGGGGACTGGACGTTGAACCAGTTCGACTGCTGCTCGGGCATCGGGAATTACGACAATGGGTGGTATCAATGCGAGTAGTCAGAGCGGGGTCGCGTGCCAGCTTCGGCGGTTACCTAGCTCGCGGCGGCGGCCCACGGTGTAGAATATCGAGGTGCGGAGGCGCATCGCGGACGCTGTCCGACTGGCAGGCAGCACGGCGATGAGCAGTAAACCAAGGAAAACGGTTCAAGCGCTCGCTTGGGGCATGGTGTGGGTCCTGGTGTGCGCGCTCTTGGCGCCGAGCGCGGTCACGGCGCAAGGCACGCCGCGCACGCTGCGAGTCACGACGCGGCTGGTGGTCGTCAACGTCGTCGTGCGGACCAAAAAAGGCGCGCCGGTCGCGGGCCTCACGCGCGACGACTTCACAGTTCTCGACAATGGAAAGAAGCGGCCCCTCAGCATATTTTCCGTCGAACGAAGCGGCGCTCCGCACGCGCCCCGGAAGCCCCTGCCCCCTAATGTCTTCTCGAATTTCACTGCCAGGGACGGCAGCGTCCCTGCCAACCCCGTGGTGATCCTGCTGGACGACATGGACACCGGCTGGGCCGACGCGTACTTTGCCAGGCGGGAGCTGACCAAATTCATTCTCCGCCTTCCGCAGGGGGATCGCGTCGCTATCTACGAGTTGGGGCCGCGCGGCCTCGAGGTGCTTCAAGACTTCACCACCAGCCCGGCACCTCTCCTCGAAGCGGCCCGAGGCTATCGTGGATACACAACCGCTGGGCCGGCCGCGTCTGGACCAAGGACCGTCGCTGCTCTACCCCTCGTCGGCGAGGCCGACGCCGCGGCCCGGTTCGAGGAGGAACTGCGCGACCTCGCCGATCCGTACCAGGCCGGTTACCGACCGGGGTACCACGGCATGTCCGCCCTCGCCGCGATCAAGATGATTGCCGGCCGTCTCTCCGGCCTGCCGGGTCGGAAGAGCCTCGTGTGGGTCACTGACTGCGTGCCATATCCGGGACCCGCCCAGCTCAACCTCGGATCCATCCGCGCCCTCTCACATTATGCAGACCCGACGCCGATGGAGCGCGTCATGCGCAACGCCGTCAGAAGCCTCAATCAGGCCGACGTAGCGCTCTGCCCTGTGGACGCGCACGGGCTGGCAGCGATGGGTCCGGACTACCAGATCGTGCCCATGCATATCTGGGCGAAGCGCACCGGTGGCCGCGCCTACTACTTCACGAACGGCCTGGCCCAAGCGATGCGTCACGCGGTCGAGCTTTCCGAGGTCTCTTACACGCTTGGCTACTACCCGAGCGACGTGCCCTGGAATGGGGGATACCGCCATATCAAGGTCCGAGTGGACCGCAAAGGCCTCCGGCTTTATTACCGCCGCGGTTACTACGCGGGCGCGGCTGTGCCGAATGCGCGCACCAGCGCCACCAGCCAGCTCGAAGCGGCCGCCGCAAGTCCGCTGGATTCGACCGGCCTTGGCGTCACCGTGCGCCTGACTCCGGCGGGCAACGCGCCCTCGCGCCTGTTGCGTGCAACGGTGTACATTGACGCGAAGGGCCTCACCTTCCAACCCGTAAGCGGCGGTTACGAGACGTCCTTCGACCTTTGGGCCGGCCAGTATTCGCGCCAAGGTGCCTTGCTGGGAGCAACGGCCAAGAAGGTCTCGCTCAAACTGAACGAGACCCAATACCGGATAACCCTCGCCGGCGGCGTCGGTATGGCCCTCCGCGAAGCCGCTAAGTCCCGAGCGTGGCAGTTGCGCGTCGCGGTCCAGGATGCGGCTTCCGGGGTCATCGGCTCCGTCCGGGTTCCGCTGCACCGCATGGACCGCGCCGTGCCTGCTCGAGGTCCCACGAGCCAAGTGCGCACGGTCTGTTCCTGCCGCCCGGCTCGGTGATGTGGAGTCTCCGGCATGAATGGACGCGGTCAGCAATTTGGCCGTGACCAAGGCCAACCGGACCGCGGTCAGGGAGCTGGCCGCCCTGGGAATCCGCTCCGTCTCCACCTCGCGCGGCTCCAATCCGATTGACGATGCCGTAGTCGAGCGCATTCCGACAAACGTTGCCCTCGACGCAAGGACGCTGAGCGTCAAGGCGCTGGCGGCCGCCATGTCCGACGCACTCGAGTCGCCGCCGCCGGAGATTGCCACCCCGCCTGAGCGCTCCCCAGCGCTGCGCGCAGCGCAGCGATTGGTGTATCATCTAGATAGGGCTCAGGGAGGGGGGCCCGGGAACTGAGGGGGCATCCGATGGCGTGCCGCAGTTTCCGGTCTGGGGCCGGCGGGCTCCGTGCCGATGAGATCGGATCGGGGCTTATGAGCCGCCCCCTGGGGCGGGCGTGTCGCGTCATGCTGTGGGTTGGCGTACCCCTGCTGATGGCGGCTGCGGAGGCTGGCGGTGTCTCTGCGGGGACTCTCTGGCCGGCCGTGCAAGTCGCTTTGACCCCTGTGGGCCGACGCTTCACCAACCAACCCTTCCTCCCTCTCCTGCGCTTCGTCAACGGGACCACCGTTGCGGCGGCCTTTATCGCCCACAACGGAGTAGCGAGGCCGCCGGTGTTGCCCCACCGTGGGGAGGCAGTTGCTCTCCTGTATGTAAGCGTTTTCGACGCGAACACGGGCGACGCTCTCAACACGATCGAGTTGCCCACGGACGATCCCCACTATTCTGGGCTCCTCGCGGGGACAGACTCCGAGCTGCTCGTTAAGCTAGGGGATCGCGTCGCCCTCTACGACGGGGACCTGTGCCTGATAAAAGAGGTTCGGCTGCCGGGCCCCGAAGGGTCCGTTTGGCAGGCCAGCGCATCCCCGACCGGCAGGAATGTGTTGCTGGCAGATCGCGGCCCACGACGCAGCACCTGGGTGTGGCTCGACGCGAGGACCCTTCGTGTGGTCCGGACCTGGAGGGTGGACCAGCCTTACGCAGCAGCCCTACGGATCTCGGACGATTATATCACGTTCGCGCCGTGCCGCCCGTCGCGTAACCGGCTCCCCTGCAAGCTGACGGTTTGGCCGCTTGACGGCGGGCCAGCCGGGAGCATTGGGGGCATCGGCTACGTGGAAGGCGGGCCCTCGTTCGCGTCCAATACGCTGCTCTTCGCTCCAGGGTGGCCTCCCCCGGGCTTCTCCGTCATCGATCTCCGGAAGAGGCGGCCCATATTCGAGCAGCCGCCTCCAGCGAGCAGCGCCGTATTCGGGCCACCGGTGCCCGCTGCGAACGCGGCCCGCTTCGTCGTTCCTGGATTCCCAAGCGTCCGGTGGCAGAGGCTGACGTGGCTTAACATTCTTGACGGCCCCTCGGCGCGACTGCGCATCGTGAGCGTCCGCGGCGTGCCGTACACCTTGCCGCGATGGTGGTCTTACGCCTGGTCCTCGTTCTGGCTTGCATTGTCGCCGGACGGCAAGCTGCTGGCGGTCATGCCGAACTTTAAGACCCTGCTGATCTACAAGCTGCCCCCGCCCAAACGCCACTGAGCGGGCCGCAATAACCGAAGTTCCTTCGAGTCTCCTAAGGAACATTCAGGCGAAAGTTGGCCACGCCAAAATCGGAGGTGCCCGCCTCGGTAATTTGGACCACGCCCGTGTAGTGGCCCCTGGGCAAGTTCCAGCCGATCGCGAACTTCAATTGTTTTGAGGCAGGGTAGCTGGCGTTGAGCATCTGCACGCGGCTGGTGACGAGCTGGTGCCTCGCATTGACGAGGGTGTGCGCGACCACCAACTCATCGTCGCGCCGGGCGCCGTGGCCGTGCCAGTGGAGGTCGGAGGGATCGAGGCTGAACTGAACAGGCGCCAGATAGCGGCCAACGTTCTGCCGGAGCCTGAGGACTTTGGCGCGGACCGGAAACTGGCGGATCGGCAACGCGTAATAGCCGGCTCGGGTGTGAACTCGCACGCCGCGTCGCAGAGAGTGAATGGTGATCTTGCGGTAGCTGCCGTCGAGGCGCGTGTCGGTTGGCTGATAGGAAGCGTAATAAGTTCCCGCGATGTCGCCGACGGCGCGGTCGGTGAAGGCAGCTAGATCGTTATCGCCGCTGAAGGGAAGGCCGCCTGTATCCCACGCCAGTTGATTGAGCGCGTCTTCGGGCCCGTACTGGCGCTCGATGCTGAAGGTCACCGCGCTGGTGGGTCCCTCGGGGCCGAGCTGGTTGGGGGGAACCTCGGTGGCGTTTCCCATGACGGGGCTGGCGCGGAGGCCGTGAGCGTCAATGGTGTAGAACGTGACGTTGGATCGCAGGGCGGCGTCGGTCACCGGCCGCAGGAACTCATTCGGATCGCTCAAGCGTGATTGCATCTGGAGGTCTGGTCCGAAATACGTGGCGAAAGCGTAGGATGCCAGCCGGCCAGGGTTGGTGAGAAAGCCATCGCCAAAATAAATGACCCGTTTTTCGCCGGGGAACAGACCCAGCATGTTGACCAAAGCGCGCAATTCGCCCGCCCTCTGCGCCAGCAGCGCCGTTTCTTCCTCGTAGAAGTGTCGCACCTCCTCCTTGGCGCAGTCGCGTTGGGCGCTGAGCTGGGGCAAATCCATGCAACCGTGCATCTGGGTCAGCAGCTCGTTGATGCGCTCGTCGTCGCTAGGCGCGGCGTTTTCATGCCGCATGGCCTGAAGCCGCCGCAGGATCAGGCTGCGGTTGGATGTGAAGGGCTGCCACACCTTGACCCCCAAGCCGATCGAAAACAGCGCGACCTGATCGGCCGACGATTGATGGGTCTCGGCCCACTGCGTGACAGCCTTGATGGAGCTCTGAAGGTCTGCAAAGCTGGTGGAGGAATCGTCCATGATGAAAGCGATGTAGCGGAATGCTTCCGGCCGCTCAAGCGCCAGCGCCCCGGTGGGGATGGCTGAGCCGCGGCTTCCAGGCGAAACGGCGCCAGGCATTGGCGATGCGACGGCCGGTTCAAAGCTCAGGAGGGTTTGCGGCTTGCCATCCTCGCGGACCACAATGTCTCGCCGCTTGAGATTGGTGACCGGACGGCCCTTGCGGTCGGTGGCCACAATGGTGAGATTCACGAGCTGCGTTTGGCTGCGCAACTCGAACTCGGCCTTGCGGCGCGGATTCCTCCTGGCAAACAGCCAGAAGGGCGCGCTGATGGCTAGAGCGGCTGCCCATCCTACTCGACGAAAGCGCCTCATGCGTTTAATACCCCTGCATTCCGCTTATTCTATACCCTGATCTTGCGCAATACGAATTTGTTTCCGCCGCCATCGAGAAGCGGGCGGCGGGTCCCCTACCTAAACTGCAAGAAGACGGCGCGGGGGCCGGAGATCGGGCTGCGCACCGTCGCACGGACGACGTCCCGCGCGGCGGAGAATTTGACCGCCGCGCCAGTGGCGAATCCGCGCACGAACTGGCTGCCGCTGGTATAGAAGGTCAGCGTGGTCGGGTAGTTCTTCACCAGCGTCACAACCACGCGCAATTCCTTCAGACGGGGATCCCATTTCTCAGCCCGGATTTCGACTCCGCCCATGGTGATGTGCCGGTCCGTGCCTATGAGCTGTGGATGATGCTCGTCGGGCCGCAGAGAAATGACTTCGCACTGGTGCGGCTTGAGCCGCACCGAATACCGGCCACGAACCTTGCCTAAAAATTTCTGGTTCCAGAAGTCGAACAGGAGATAGCTTTGCTCAGGGTCGAGGCCCGCGGCGGCGAACTTGAGCGTGATTTTGCGCGGCGCCGGGGGCGTCAAAAACGCTGGCGCGGGCAAGAGCTCAAGTCCCGGAGGCTTTTGAGCCAGCGCCTGAAGCCGCCGATTCTCCGCCTCGGCCTGACGGACGAAGGATGACGCGCGAAGCTGCGCTCCCCAGGTTCGCGACGTTTTGAGCAAAGCGTCGTCGCGCGAGAGGATATCAAAGGCATCGGGCTGAGTGCCGGGCGGCATCTCATCCGGTCCAACGTCCCAGTTGAAAATGCCGGCCACCTCCCAGGATCCGAAGGGCCGGACGATGTGGAGCATCCAAATCGGCCGGCTGTGGGAAATCGGAAAGAGGTCCATGGGGGTAATGTCGGCGACGGGCATGACCTTGCGCACGATTTCCCGGCGGCTGGCGGGAAGCGTGGCCATGTCGTCTCCCAACATCAGAAGCTGCCCGGTAAGGCCGAGAACCGTCGCCCAAGTTCGGGCTTCGTCGCGGGTCAGCGGAGGGCGCACGACGAGCACATCGGGATCGGTGTACCAGGCGATGTTGTTGGTGTAATAGCCTTGCCGCATTCCAGCGAGAGCCGTTCGGACGCCGCGGAAGGACGGCGGCTCGCCGTCGCCGACAACGTCTCCGCCGAGACGCGCCGACTGAGCAATGCCCATGGCTTCGGTTGGGTCAGCGGGCCCGCAGGCGGAGAAAAAGACGCCGGGCTTGGAATCCATCGCCTGCCGAATCCGGCTGAGCGCCTGGCGAAACGCCGCGTTGGCGTCGAGCGTCGGATTGTAGGCGCGGGCGCGATTCTGAGCCCAGATGTTTCGCGTGTCATTTTCGCCGTCCAGCTTGAAGTAGTCGTAACCCCAATCCAGCGTGTGGCGGCGGTAAACGTTGTAGAGGTATTGCTGGAGCTGAGGGTTCGAGAAATCGGCGACGTAGGTTCCGAACCAGGTCCCAAGTTTGGCGCTACCGTCGGCGTTGTGCAAGAACCAGTCGGCGTGGCGCTCGTAGAAGTCACGGTCGGCATTGCCAAACACCGCCAGCCAAAGCCCCGCCTTGAGGCCGCGAGCGTGGATCTGGTCCGCCATCCACTTCATGCCGTGAGGGAACTTGCGGTTGGCGGTGTCCCAGTTGCCGCCGATGGGCGAGTTGTTTTCACCGTTGCCGGCGCGTTGCCAGCCGGCGTCAATCAAGCAGACACTAAGGCCGAAGGGCTTGTAGTCGGCGGCCAGAGCGTCGGCATTCGAGAGAATATCGCTTTCCTTGACGCGCGCAAAGTAATCATACCAAGAGCACCACCCGACCGGCGCGCGCGGCCACATCCTTTTGTTGAGCGGCGAGTAGAAGGGAAGACGTCTTCGGAAGACGCGGCTGACAAGCTCAAAACGGCAGCGCGGAGCGCCGCCGAGGGGATCGTCCGCGGTGACGCGGAAACCGCCTTTCACGGCCGTGAAGCGTGTTTGGCGGGCTAGCACGCGGATGGCCTGGTCGCGGAAACGGTCATAGATGCAGTCGTTGAGCCGGCTCGTCGCGGGCCCGCTTTCCATTTGCCACACGCTTGAGCCATGCCCATCCAGCCGCGCCTGGATGGGTTCGGAACCCGCGTTGATCTCGGCCTGGAGCACCGCTTCCGCCTGCCCCTTGAGCGGGAAACCGCGCAGTGAGACCCCCAGAGAAGAGCCGACAGCTTTCAAAACAATGTCGTAGGGCGACGGGCCCCGCACGCGGAAAATTGTTTCGCCATGGACTCGAGTCGCTACGCGAGTGAGCGATCCGCCCGCTGCCGTCGAGGCCAGGCGGCGATCGCCGGCCACCACTTCGACCCGCAGGCCGGAAATCCACCTTACACCGCGATAGGCGAGGCGAACGGTGCGCCGGTCACTTGACAAGTGGGCAGTCCATAGCGGTTTCGACACCTCCGCGACGGCTCGCCGGGTTGTAAGGGGCACGGAACGCATCGCCAGTCCGCGCCGGGTCGGCGGGCGCCGCGTCTGCGGGTGGCTCTTCAAGCCCGAAGAGAAGCTAACCGTCAGAAAGCCGATCAGCGCGGCAAGACGAAAGACTCGCATTCGAAACATCCTCCAATTCCCTCGATGCGAAATCCGCACCCAGCAGAACCTCGCCGAGGCGGTTATGTTATCATCCCACGCGGGTCTTTCGCTGCCGCCATAAGGCAAGCCGCCGCTCGCGTAACCTAGTGTATAATGATTTCATCCATTAGTTATGAGCGGCGCTCAAAATGGCAGGGTTTCGCACCACGGGCAGTTGTGACGGCGGGCAAGGGCTTCAGGCGGGTCCGCGTGGAAGGAGGAGCTTCAATGGACATAGTGCTTTTGATTGGCAGGGTCATCCTGGGTGGATTCTTCATTACGAGTGGGATCAACCACTTTTCGAATTTTGGAATGATGAAGGGCTACAGCCAAAGCAAAGGAGTGCCGGCGCCGGGCGCGGCAGTGGCCGGAACGGGCCTTCTGCTGCTGCTGGGCGGGCTGAGTCTTCTGCTCGGAGCTTATCCCGAGGTCGGCGTGATTCTACTCGTGATCTTCCTGCTCGGCGCCTGCTTCATGATGCATAATTTCTGGACGGTTCAGGACGCGCAAGCGAAAATGGGGGAGCGGGTCAACTTTATGAAAAACTGGGCGCTGATCGGCGCGCTGTTGATGATCCTTTCGATCCCTTTACCGTGGCCTTACAGCATTTTGGGGCGATAGCCTAAGAGTAGCATTGAGCGGTTACGCGGCAGCCACCGAGCCTCGGGCTGCGCCTCTCAAGACCTTCAGAAACTCGCGGGTGAAGAAAGGAAGGTCCATCCAGGTGCGCGAGCTGACAAGGTTCCCATCCACAACAACCTCGGTGTTCTTGAAGCGTGCGCCGGCACGCTCCATGTCGGGTTGAAGCGCTTCGTAGGTCGAGATGTTTCTCCCGCGCAATGCATCCAGGGCGGCAAGAATCAATGAGCCGTGGCAGAGGGCGGCGATAGGCTTTTGCCGCTCGATAAAGTGGCGGACGATGCGATGCAACTCCTTGTCGTTGCGAAGATACTCGGGAGCGCGCCCGCCGCTCAAGATGATCCCATCATAGTTTTCAGACTGAACGTCCTTGAAGGCAATATCGGCGGGAATGCGGTAACCGGGCTTTTCAACGTAAGTGTCCCAGCCAGGCTCAAAGTCGTGGATAACTGAACTTAGAACTTTCTTGGCGGGCGCCGCAATGTGAACCTCGATGCCTTCCTCGCGCAGGCGGTGATATGGGTACCAGGTGTCCAGGGATTCGGTAGCGTCTCCAGCAACCAGCAGAACTTTGAGCACGGTTTCGTCCTCCTCTCAATCTTCCTTTGCATTATACTCCGGTTGGCAAGTTGCGGCTCGCCTCTCTACAAAAAGCTGTTGAGCGTTCTGAGCTTCTCCTGGCTCGCCGCGCAGCCCCTCAACGCCACCCACAAGTTCGGCCGGGTGCCCATGCGACCGCCGCCGCGCCAGCCATCAGCGGCGCGCAATCCAAAGTCTCCTTGCTATCTTCGGGCAATTTGATTACTCTCTACGCCGCTGCCCCGAGGAGCTTTGGCTCGGCGGGCGATGACCGAGCAAGGGTTAGCGGCCGCGCGAGCGGCTTGATTCGTTGACTTTCAGCGGGGGGTGTTGTAATTTCGGACGCTGGAAAGGAGTTGGGCCTCATCACCGGATGGATCCAGCAGCCAGCGTGATCGAGTTAACCCTCGAAAGCTCGCTCAAGCACATGGAGATGGTTGAGGAGATCGCGCGGCGGGTTTCGAAGGCGGCGGGGTTTGGCAGCGAGGATGAATTTCAGATTGAGCTGGCCGTCCACGAGACGGTGATCAATGCCATCGCCCACGGCAACCAAGAAGACCCCAGCAAAAAGGTGTGGCTGCAGTTCAGGATCTCCGATGATCGACTGGAAATTCACGTGCGCGACCAAGGGAGTGGATTCGATCTCAGCAAGGTCCCCGATCCCCTGGCGGAGGCCAATTTGCTGAACATTTCCGGGCGGGGGATGTTTCTGGTCCAGCAATTCATGGACGAAACGCAAGTCGTTACCAGCGGGGGCAGGGGCACTGAAGTTATAATGATTAAGAGGCGGAAACCACAAACTCAGCCTCATCAAGGAGGAAAAGACCGTGAGCCTGAAGGCCACCGTAAGACAAGTTGATTCCGTGACCGTGGTGGACATGAGCGGCCGGATTACCCTGGGAGAAGGCTGCAGCCAGATGCGGGGGTTGATTCGCGAGCAGATTGCCAAAGGCAATAAGAATCTTCTGCTGAACCTGGGCGATGTGACTTATATTGACAGCTCGGGGATCGGCGAGCTGGTGAGCGCATTCACGGCCGTTTCAAACCAAGGCGGGGCACTGAAGCTGCTGAACCTCACCAAAAAGGTTCACGACCTACTTCAGATAACGAAGCTTTATACCGTTTTCGACGTCCACGATGACGAGGCCAAGGCCGTCGCCAGCTTCAACCGAAGCTGAACGAATCGCGCCTCACTCGCGCCGCGCGTGAAAGGCGGAAAGAGGGTGCACGAGGGCTGGCCTTAAGCCACGGCGCGCTGGGAGTTAAGAGGGGCGCCCAGCGAGCGGCATGGGCGGCGGGCGGATTTAGGCTGACGCGCCCCGGCAGGGATCGCGAGGACATCATATTCTAATTTGGCTCCGCACGCTTCAGTCATCGCGGGGCGCGGCGGGGCCAAAGGCAACCGGTCAGCCCGTTGCCCGCGGGAGCGCAGTTGCTCCTTCATTCGCAGGCGCAGCGACGCGAGCGCAGCGGTGTGCATTTGCGATATCCGAGACTCGCAGACTCCGAGGCACGCTCCCACTTCCTTCATCTTCAGGCCCTTGAAGTAATAAAGATGCAACATGCGTTGTTTACGCAGTGCCAGGCGGGAAATGGCCGTGGCGAGCAATTGGTTCATTTCTGACTGCCGGCATAGCTCAAAAGGACTTTGCTCGTCCGCTGCAGCGGGTTCCTCCGCCAGGGGAAAGTCCCTTCCGGTTCGGTCTCCCTCCAGGCTCGTGACGCTCAGGCCATGGAGATCATTCAATAGCTCATCCAGGCCTTTTTCGGAGATTCCGATCTCGCGGGCGAGTTCGGTCTGTGAAGGCGCCCGGCCTAGCCGCCCGCGGAGTTGTTGTCGAGCTTCTTCGAGTTGACGGCCTTTGTGCCGCAGCGCGCGCGATCCCCAATCTTGCTCGCGCAGGCTGTCGAGAATCGCTCCGCGAATGCGATAGCTGGCGTACGATTTAAGCTCAACCTTGCGCCGCGGATCAAATTTGGCCAGGGCTTCGATCAACCCCAAAACTCCCGTATTGACCAGGTCCTCCAGTTGGACGTGATGGGGCAGCCGGGCGTGGATTCGCTGGGCGATCAGCCGGACGCGCGGAAGCTGCTCGAGGATCAGGCGATTTCGCTCCACCAGAATGGCATCGCAAGCCCTTCTTTGAGTCTTCGGGATCAATCGTCCCTCACTGAGAGCCGCACAGACTTTGCGGAGGGCGCGCTCGCCAAGCCCGCACGGCACGCCTTCTCTCCATAAACTTATAAACTTCTAAAATTAGGAGCTGATTAGACTCTCATTAAATTTAGCTAATGTTTCCGGACAGAGGCCGGTCATGGAGCGAAGGATCTGCGCTGGCGCTCGGAATTGAGCCAGTGAAGATGCGATGGCTTTGCGGCTTAGGAGGCTGAGGTTTCTCGGTTAATGGCCGGGGCGCGGCGGCCGAGTTGGAGAGGGGTGCGCGTCCCAGCAAGGCCGATTAGAAATATTTCATGCGCCTGGCGGCATAGCTTAGTGGAGACTGGGGGAGGTGAAGCTCGAAGCGACAGCCATGAGGTGGAAATTTTCTAATCCGGGCTTCGCCCCCCTGAGCGCGCATGAGGCGCCGCACAACGCGCCAACTCCCTTCAAGGGATCCCCGCGCAGCTCGATGGGGGCGGCGTTTCGGGTCGCGAGCCGACTTTTCCGCGGCCAGGCCTGGACCGCAACCTTGGTCGGCAACGCTGAGAACCAACTGACGGCCCGACGGGCGAAGGATGATGCGAATGGAGCTCCCCGCGGGGCAGCGCTCAACGGCTATCCCAAGACATTTTCTTGTAGCGAAATCGAGCCGTCGGCGGTGGGCGCGCACAAACGAGTTTTCTTCGAGGTTCATGAGGATCGAGACGCCGCGAGCCTGGGCGAGCGGTTGAATGCTTCGCACCGCCTTGCCAACCGCCTCCGCCCAGCTTAGGCCTTCGAGCTCATCACCCAGGTCCGCCGATTCGATGGCGGCCTTAATTTGGAGCACCGAATCGGCCAATCGTTCCGCCTGCGCGAGCGCGTCTCGAATTGCTTCCTGGTACTCGGCGACGCTCAATTCTCCGAGCAGGCTTACTTCCAACATCCCGCGCAGCGCCGTGATGGGTTGCGTCAAGCCATGGACGAGGGTGTCGAGGCTGGCGATAAGGTCATGGACGCCGAGGGGTGGTGCGCTGGGGGGAGAAAAGCCGGTGAGAGGTTCACCCGCCGTGCGGGAACGTGGTTTCACGATTCGTCCGCGGCCGTGCCGAGCCGGTAACCGATGCCCCGCACGGTTTGAATGAGCTTCGGCTCAGACCCAGCATCCACTTTTCGGCGCAGATAGTTGATGTAAACGTCCACCACGTTGGTCATGGTATCGAAAGAGAAATTCCAAACGTGTTCGATGATCATCACCCGAGTGACCGCACGCCCGGCATTGCGCATCAGGTACTCGAGCAACGCGAATTCTTTGGGCGTGAGTTCGAGAGTTTTACCACCCCGCCGCACGATGCGTTCCACGCGATCAAGTTCGAGATCGCCAACCTTTAACTTCAGTTCAGGCGGACGATGGCCTCGCCGCAATAGCGCCCGCACGCGGGCCGAAAGCTCGCGATAGGCGAAAGGCTTTGTGACATAATCGTCCGCGCCGAGATCGAGACCCTTGACTCGATCCTCCACACGGTTCCGGCCCGTCAAGATCAACACGGGGAGGTTCCGTTTCTGGGCGCGGAGGCGCTTGAGCAGATCCAAGCCGTCCAGTTCCGGAAGCGTCAAATCAAGAAGCATTAGATCGTAATCTACCGCCTCGGCCAAGGACAGAGCCTCTTCGCCCCCGGCGGCCACATCCACTGCGTACTGTTCGGCTTCCAGTCCCTTTTTCAGGAAACTGGCGACGGGCCGGTCGTCTTCAGCAACCAGAATTCGCAAGGCTTCCTTGGGGCTCCGGCACGCGCTTTCCGAGGGTAACCCGCAACCTTGGGGCTCCCGCACAGGTGGCGAGTTGGTCGCGCCTTCATAGCACCCTTCTAATTTTTCGGCAGACACCTCCGGAAAGTTTAGAGGAACTTTATCGTCGCAAAGTGGATGGCGGGAACGGTTGCCGGCTCATAAGGAATTTGCAACTTTCTTTGGGCAGCCGCTCCGCGGTGGGGCGTCAAGCGGGGCCTTAGGCCGACGGCCGCTTGATCCCGAATTTCTCGAGCCTGTATTGCAGGGTGCGGAAGGTCATGCCGAGAAGCTGAGCGGCCCGGGTGATGTTCCAGTTGGCGCGCTCAATGGCCTCCAAAATTTTAGCCCGCTCGTGCTCTTCCCAGGACCCTTCGGGGATGACAGGCCCCAATTCACGCTCCAGCCCCGCGGCCGCGGCGTCGGTTGCGGGCTGCCCAAGCGCCTCGCGAGGTTTCGCGCTGGAGGAGAGGATCTCTGGCGGAAGGTCGCCGACGCCGATCAGGGGGATTTCACCCAAGACCACAGCGCGCTCGATGGCCATCTCGAGTTGGCGGATGTTGCCGGGCCAGTTGTAACTCTCAAGCGCCTGTAGGGCAGCTGGGCTGATGCCTTGCACCTCGCGCCCGGTGGTTAAGGCGGCGCGACGCATAAAGTGCAGGGCGAGTTCCGCGATGTCCTCCATCCTGTCGCGCAGCGGCGGACAAACGATGGGAATCACGTTCAGCCGATAGTAGAGGTCCTCGCGAAATTTGCCTTCGCCCATCAGTTGGTCAAGGTCCTTGTTGGTGGCGGCGAGGATGCGCACGTCCACTTTGACAGGCTCCGTGCCGCCGACGCGCAGGAATTCTCGCTCCTGCAAAGCTCGGAGGATTTTCGCCTGCATGGCCAAACTGGTATCGCCGATTTCGTCCAGAAACAGGGTAGAGTGATGGGCGCGCTCGAACAGCCCCTTTTTTTGCTGATGAGCGTCCGTGAACGCGCCTTTCTCATGGCCGAAGAGTTCGCTTTCGAGCAAGGTGTCGGTGAGGGAAGCGCAGTTGACCGCCAAGAACGGCTGGCCGCGACGGGGGCTGTGGCGGTGGATTTCACGCGCCACCAACTCTTTGCCGGTCCCGCTCTCTCCCAAGATCAGGACCGTGTGCGGCGCCGGGCCGACCTTCAAAATCATGCGGATCATTTCCTTGACGGCCTGCGAGTTGCCGAGGATCGTGCGCTTGAGAGCGTCGAGGCGGCAAAATACATCGTCCACCACCTCGAGCAGGCGGGCGCGGTCCACGGGTTTTTCGAGGTACTGGTAAACACCGCGTTTGGTGGCGTCAATGGCCGAGCCGATCGAGGGGTAGCCGGTGATCAGCACGACCGCGACGGTAGGATCGGCGCGGAGGATTTCAGTCAGCAGCTCGATGCCGGTCATGCCGGTCATATTCATGTCGGTCAGGACCAGATCGAAGCGTTTCTGGTCAAGAAGGCGCAGCGCGCTTTCGCCGCTCGAAGCGGTCACCGCTTCATAGCCTTCGTCTTGCAGAATGTCGCGGTAGATTTCGCGTTGGCGCTCTTCGTCGTCAACCACCAGGATAGAACCTTCAGGCACAGAGTTGCTTCCTCAGGCGGCGGTTGGGGTGGCCAGCCCAGACGAAACCGGCGCATCAGCTTTGGGCAAGGGAAGGGTGACCACAAAGAGGGCGCCGGCCCCGTCGTGACTGGCCACATGGATATGCCCGCCGTGATCTTCGATGATCTTTCGTGTAATCGCCAGACCCAGCCCAAAGCCGGTGGCTTTGGTGGAGTAGTAAGGAGTAAAAATCCTTTCGCGGTCTTCAGCCCGGATGCCCGGCCCTTTGTCCAGAAACAGCAGTTCGGCATGGCTGCTTCCATCGGGGCGGCGGTAGGCGCGGGAAGCCACAGTAATTTCTCCGCCGTTCGGCATCGCCTGCACGGAATTGGTCAGAATGTTGAGGAAGCAGGTCTTGAGTTGACCGGCGTCAGCCCGCAAGACAGGCAGATCGGGCGCGAAGTCGAGACGAAAGAGAATCCCTTGCTGGTGGGCCTGCTTTTCAACCACCGCAACAGCCTGCTCGACCGTCGTCTTGAGGTTGCATTCCTCGAGCTGGGGTGGAGACTGGCGGCCAATCACCAGGAAGTCGCTCACCAGACGCTTCAGGCGGCTGACTTCATCCTTCATATTGCTGAGATTGCGCGCAAGCTCCCTCGAAGCCGCGTCCTCGCCGCCGCCTTGCCGGGCGCGGATCTGGTCTATGCTGAGGTTGATGAAATTGAGTGAATTCCGGATTTCGTGTGCCACCGTGGCGGCAAAGCGCGCGACAAGAGACGCTTTTTCCGCCTCCGAAAGGCGCTCCTGGAGTTGCCGGTGCTCGCGAAGGCGCTCGACCATTTGATTGAACGTCCGCGCCAAGCGACCCATCTCATCCGTGCCTCGGCTCGGCAACTCAACATCGAGGTTACCCTCCGCTACTTGATGCGCTCCCTCCACCAGCAGGCCGATC
>JAKAWO010000328.1 GCA_021827255.1 Acidobacteriota bacterium
AGTGGCCGCGCGCGGCTTCGTCGTCGGCGGAAAAGTTCTTGATGCCGCGAATCCTGACGCCGGGAACAAATTCGGTGACGCGGTCAACGAGCAGAAAAGGATAGCGGTGAGGCAGGACGCGAAGAAGGAGTTTATGGAGCGATTTACGATTGAGTGATTGAGCCATTTAGAGGAGGGATGAGTCAATCTCGCGGGAGGGAGCGGGCGCGGCTTCCGCCGCTGCCTCCGGCGCGGGACGGGAAGCCACGGCGGCGTCGGCGCGGCTCTCGGTCGCGGGGGGCGGCGGCGATGACTTGATCACGGCAGCAGGCGCGGAATTGCCGGCGTGGCGCGGCGTCCGGCCATCCGCGCCGAGGTAAGCGCGCAGGGTTTCGACCGAGTCATCAAAGTGCTCGGCGAGAAGGCGCTCAAGGGCGCGGCCGCGCACCTGGTCATCCGTCACGAGGGGCCGATAGACGTAAGCCCGGCCGCGCTTGGCGCGGCTAACAGCGCCTTTGCGCGCCAGGCGGTCCATGACGGTCATGACGGTGGTATAGGCGAGCGGGCGCAAAAGTCGGGCGCGCAGCGCGTGAACGGTGGCTTCGCCGAGCGGCCAGAGCGCCTTCATGCACTCCAGTTCGCGCGGCGTCAGGCGCAGGCTTGGGTCAGGCGGGATTCGGGCCATGCTTCTCCCGCGCGGCTGGCTTCAATAGCTCGCGCCCCAGGGCGCGGTTGCGAGTGGTCCAGTCGCCCTCCTGGCCGCTTTCAGCGGCGTACTGCGCCGCCATGCTGGCGAGCTTGGAATCAAGATCGTCGAGGTAGTGGACGGCCAGAGCTTCAGGAAACGCCGGCTCCTTGGGCGAGCCGAAATCCAGTTGGCCGTGGTGCGAAAGGATGATGTGCTCCAGGCGGTCCCAAAGCTCGGGCGGGAAATCCGGCACGGCGCGCGCTTTCTCTCGGACCAGAGCGACCCCCAGCGCGATGTGGCCGAGCAGCTTGCCGCGGGTGGTGTAGCGCAGGCCGCGCTCGAAGGTCATCTCCTCGACTTTGCCGATGTCGTGCAGGATGAGGCCAGCGATCACCAGGTTGCGATCGAGGCTCGGGTAATGATCCGAGACGGCGTCGGCGAGCGAGAGCAGGGAATGAACGTGCTCGACCAGCCCGCCGAGGTAGGCGTGGTGAAAGCTGGTGGCGGCCGGAGCTTGCTGATACTTTTGGGCGAGCGCAGGATCCTCCAGCACGGCGAGCAACAGAGCGCGGAGGGGCGGACTCGAGACTTGGCGGGCGCGCTCGATGACGGAAGCCATCAGCGCGGCGGGATCCTGCGCGCTGTGCGGAAGATAGTCTTGGAGCAGCAGACCGTCGCCTGGGGCGCGCGACAAGCTGCGCACCTTGAGCTGGCGGAGGCCCTGATATTCCTCCACCGCCGCATTGACGCGAACAATGTCGTCCACTTCGAACTCGAGATGTAGGCGATCGCAGTCCCAGATTTTGGCGCGAATCTGGCCGGTCGAGTCCTGCAAAATCAGATCCAGGTAGGCGCTGCCCGCGTTGGTGGTTTTTCGGTCTTTCGAATGGACAAGAAAAGTGCTCTGAACGGTTGAGCCGGGCGAAAGCGTCGAAAGGCTGGCGACGGTGCTTTCCTTCATTCGCCCACGCCGAGCGAGGCGCGCTCGCCCCCCTCCGGCGCGCCGGTATCCACAAACCCCGGGGCGAGCCGGATGAAGCTCTCTTTGCGCAGTTGAGTCAGGTAAACCCGCAGTTCCTTCTGCATCTTTTCGTTGTAGAGATACTCCATGACCCGCCGTTCGGCCTCATTGAAGGTTGGGACGCTGCCGGTCTGCCGACCCGTCACTTTAACGATCATGTAGCCGTATTTTGTGAGGAACGGCTGGGTGTACTGGTTGACATCCAGTTTATCAATTTTCTGTTGCACCGCCGACGCCAGCGTGCCCGTCTTGAAGAACCCGATGTCACCCCCTTCGGAAGCGGTCGGGCCGTCCGAGTCCTTGCGCACAACGTTCTGCCAGCGAGCGCCATTCTGGAGGGCTTGATAGGCTTGATCGGCCAGCTTTTTGGCGTCTTCGGCCTTGTGCTTTTGGGTGGAGATCAGGATTTCCGCCAACTGGACACCGGGCGGGGATTGGAAAAGATTCTTGTGGGTTTCAAAGAACTTGCGCGCATCGTCCCGGGCGATGATGATGCGTCCACCGACTTCCTTCTCGATCACCGCCTGCATGAGGAGCTGGCGGCGGATGTGGTTCTTGAAGTCGGCCCAGGAAAGGCCGGATTGCTCCACCGCTTTCTGCAGCGCCTCGAGTGAACTGAGGCCTTGTTGCTGGCGGATGTGGTCGAGGTAGCGGACCAGTTGCGTCTCGACGCTGAGGCTATCGTCTTGAGCTTTCTGCACCAGCAAATCCTCGTCAATCATGTCGCGCAAAAGGTTCGTGGTCTGTTGGCGATATTTCTGTTCCAGCTCCACGCCGGAGTATTGCCGCGCAAGCTGCTGACGCCTTGCTTTGGCCTGCGCATCGTATTGGCGCTGCGTGATGATGCTGTTGTTGATGCGGGCGACGATTCGCTCGACCAGTACGGGCGGCGAGGCAAGGTCCGATTGAGCGGCGACGACCGGCGGCGCGAGCAGCGCCGCCAGCGCCACGCCCGCGGCAAGTTTCCAAAGCCTGCTTTCGATGGTTTTCATGGCCTCCACACCTTCGGCTTCTTGTGGCAGCCTGGCCGCAGGCTTGCGCCCCTAGGCCGGCCGCCGTCAGAACTTCCAACCCCTTCTCATCCTAATGCTAGGTTTGCAGCTCCTGCAAGAGGTTTCGCACTTGATCGAGCACGGCGGGGTGGTCCCGGAGGCGGATTTGGAGCACGCCCTCCGGGCGGAAGATGGCATCACGCCGGGCGCGCAGGAGCGCCTTGAGGCGTTCCGGGGAAGCGGGTGTCTGTTCGTGGAAGCGCAATCGCAGCTCGTCGCCCTTGCGCTCAATGCTCTGGACCAGCATCTGTTCGGCCTGGGTTTTGACCAAGGCGTAATGGAGCAGGTTGCGAACGGAGGCCGGAAGGGGCCCAAAACGGTCGGCCAGTTCGCTTTCGATTTCCGCTCCCGCTGCTGGAGTGGCTAGGGCGGAGATGCGCTTGTACATGCGCAGGCGCTCGCGCTCGTCGCCGATGTAATCTTCAGGGATTTTGATGTCCAGCCCCAGGTTCAGCGTCACGCGGACCTCGGGGTGGGAGGGTTCGCCCTTCATCTGCTCGACCGCTTCTTCCAGCATTCTGAGGTAGAGATCCA
>JAKAWO010000329.1 GCA_021827255.1 Acidobacteriota bacterium
AAACCCATGGTCGAACGCATCCTCAATTACCGCAAGCACGTCCTCGCCATCTTCGATTCGCTGGTCTTCCGCGAAATGAAGTCCCCTTACCGAGTCCAATGATTGAATCATGGACTCATTTTTTCATTGACGGAGGCCGCTGCCTTCGGCCCTCCGGCGATTCAATGAATCAATAAATCCGCGGCCCAGGTGATGAAAAAAATGATGCTGACGGTGCCGTTGATGGTGAAAAACGCCGCGTTCAGACGGGAAAGGTCCTTTGGCCTGACGAGCGAGTGTTCGTAGGCAAGGAGAAGGCCGACGGCGCCGATTCCCGCCAGCGCCAAGAGGCCCAGATGTTCCCTGCGGGCTACGATGACCAGGATCGCCAGCATCGCCGCATGGAATGCCATCGAAGCGTACAAGGCGGCGGCCACACCGAAGCGCCGGGGCGCGGAGTGAACGCCGTGGGCCCGGTCAAAATCCACATCCTGGCAAGCGTAAATCAAGTCAAAGCCGGCCACCCAAAGCGCCACGGCGACGCCCAGCAGAATCACGCTTAGGCTCACATCACCGCGAACGGCGATCCAGCCCGCGACGGGCGAGAGGCCGTCGGCGACGCCCAGAATCACGTGCGTGAACAGCGTGAAGCGCTTGGCGTAGGAATAGAGGAGCAGAATGGCCAGGGCGACAGGTGAAAGTCTGAAGGCGAGCGGATTCAGCTCCCATGCCGCGAGAACCAGCACGGCGCAAGAAGCCACCGTGAAGGCGGCCGCAAACCGCAGGCTGAGCCGGCCGGCCGGCAAGGCCCGCATCCGGGTGCGCGGATTGAGGGCGTCCATCTTGCGGTCCACAATGCGGTTGAACGTCATCGCCGCGCTGCGCGCCGCCACCATGGCCACGATCAGCCAGAAAATCTGCCGCCAAGCCGGCCAGCCATGAACGGCCAGCATCGCGCCGATCAAGGCAAAGGGCAGCGCGAAAATTGAGTGCTCGAACTTGATCATTTCGAGCGTGACGCGGATTTTGCGCCCCAGGCCGGCGGCGGCCTTCGGAGGTTGCGGCGTCAGCGCCCCATTTGAAATCATTTCGCCCATAAGGCGTTCAGCGTTCCTCTTCAGTAGGCGATGAGTGAGGCGCCGCGGCGGTTACGCATTGCCCGCTGCATCTCGCGTTTCAGCCAGCGCCCGCGCGAACGGCTGGGGCTGCCGGGCAAGCTGGGCGGAAAACGCTGCGGCCTGGCTGAACGTAAACAGTAACTGGTCGCCCGGACCGAAGTCGAACACCGGCCCCAGCTTGCTGGCGGCGTCGCTCGGCCGTCCCTGGTTCCAGTCAGCGTTCAATCGAGTGAGCAGGCGGTGGTCGCGCTCTGCAATGATCTGAATCAGCCGCGCGGCCGCGCGCCGCTCGGAAGGCTTTTGGGCTTCTTCCGCCACTACGCGGTTCCGCCAAAAGACGTGTTCCAGATACTCCACTGAAATGCGGAAAGAAAGAAAATCATCAAGATTCCTGCGAACCGAATTCTCCGCCACGACGATCTGCCCGGACAAGCGCGAAAATGGAGGCGCCTCGCCGACGCCGGCCTGGGCAGCAGCCTTCAATTCTTCTTGGTTTCGCCACGGAACCGGGAGAATCGGCTGCGCCCACGGCGGAGCGCAGGGCGGCTTGGCGGGAGCAATGTCGTAAAGGGTGGTGAAAATGTCGGCCCAGTTGCGGCTCCATTTGGCGCCGTAATAAGTCTCGACGAAGGTGCGGAAGGCTGTGTCGCGCGCCCGCTCACCGCCTTCCCTCAAAGCGACGGCGGCGTAAGCGAAACTGTCCCAAATGGAATTTTGAAGATAGCGGCAGGGGATCCAATTGGTGACGATGACGCCGAGCGCCCGCGGGTCGTTGATCCTGCGGTAGGCTTCGGCGTAAGCGGAGATGTTCTGAAGGACGCTCAAGCCGGGGCGCGGTCCCCAACGGCAGGAGATGACCGCCGGCGCTCCAATGGCTCTCAGCCCGGTTTCGATCACTTTGCGCGCCGCCTGCTCGAGCGGCCGCGGATCAACCTGAGAGTACTGCCAGTCCATCACGATGACGTCTTTTCGCAGGCGCGGCAGGATGTCCGGCTCCTTGTGTAAAACATAATCACCCCAGACGATGAATTCTTTTCCGAAGCCGCGCGCCACCTCGTCGAGTGAATTGAGGTAATCCGCCCAAATCTGCGAGCGGGAGCGGGTTTCGAGCGCATGACGCGACAGCTCCGATCCGCCCCAATGCACCTCGTCACAGCCGCCGTGGAAGTACCGTGAAGGAAAAGCCTCGGCCGCTTCGCGATAAAGGTCCGTCATCAAGCGCAGCGTTTCCGGGGCCACCGGAATGATTCCATCGAAGTGGCCTTTTTCGCCCGGCGGCTGGTCGGCCAGATTGGCGTACTGCGGCACCCCGGTAATGTAGCGCGTGTGGCCGAACGATTCGATGATGGGAATCAGCTCCACGCCACGCTGCTGGCTGTATTCGGCCAGGTTGCGCGCCTCGCCCACCGTGAGCGCGTTGCGGTGGGTGAGGAGCTCGGGATGACTCTTGAAGCGCAACGCGCTGCCTTGGTCATCGGTGAGCGAGATAAGCAGCGCGTTCAGCTTCCAGTCGTGGCAGAAATCAATCAAGCGGCGATAGTAGGAGACATCCTCCGGCACTCGAGCCGCGTCCGCCATGAGGCCGAAGAGCCGAGGCGAGACGGCGGAATCCCGCTGCGCGCCCGCTCTAGCGAGGCCGCCCGCGGTTCCGGTTTTGCTGGCCCCGGTTGAGAAAGCGAGCGCCCGGTCAACCCCTAGCGCCATCAGCCCGGACGCCGCCGTGCCACGGACGCAGGCGGAAAGAAAGGCGCGACGGCCCGAATCACCCTGGCGCCCGAACGAAGTTTTTTTCAAAGATGACCTCCCTTCATCGCCGGTTTGGAGGATTCGATTCTTAGTTTCCCACACCTGAGCGGCGCTCAAGGTTCTTCTGCCGGACCTCCTCAACCCATTGCGGCCCGGCTTTCAGCGAAAGTAAACTAGCAACAGCAGCAGAACGGCGTTGATTCCGTGCGCTAAGTAGCAAAGCGGACAGTGCGTGTGGAGCTGCTTAACCAGCGCGTAAATCAAATACGAACCCAACAGCACCGTGACGAGGCTCACCGCCAGGACGGGCCAACGCGCAGGAAAGTCAGCGCCGTCGAGACGCAAATAAAGTCCAGGGCCAGTGAACGCCCAAACCATTATCCCTGCATAATAAAAGATTCCCAGCAACGAGTTCGGAACGC
>JAKAWO010000330.1 GCA_021827255.1 Acidobacteriota bacterium
CGGCGAGATTTATAATCTAGAATCCACGATGCTTGGCTATGACAACCCCGCCAACCGCAAATTCGCCTTTGCGCCGCTCGAGAGCCTCGGGCTGACCGAAGGCCAAGACGGCGAGTTGATTTTTACGCTCGAAGATGCCTCGCAATTCGCTGGAATGCACTGGGTCCGCAAGTATTTTCAGGCCGCCCGGGCGCTGAGGTTTGCCGTGGCCGGGAAGTGGATGAAGCTGGACGAAGGCGAGAAAATCCTCATGAGCCCTTCTTGGAAATATTCTCGAAGTGCCTTCGATGCGCTGCTGCGCCAGGCGGGCGGGCTGAAATCTGAGCTCGAATTTGTTGGCGACGACGGCCATTTTGTCATGGTCCTTGCCCGCCGCCAAGACGCGCAATGACTCAGGAAAGCCGCCAGCCCGCCATCGAATTCCTTCAGGCCAGTTATTCCGTGAACGGGCGCTTGATCCTCGCTGGGATTGACCTCGCGGTGCAGCCGGGTGAAGTCCTGGCGCTCGTCGGCCGCAGCGGCTCCGGCAAGACGACCACCCTCAAGCTCATCAATCGCCTGCTGGAACTGAGCGCGGGCGAACTTCGCGTGGAGGGCCGGTCGGTGAGCGATTGGGATGCGATCCGGCTACGGCGGCATATCGGATACGTCATTCAGGAAGCAGGCCTGTTTCCGCATTTTACGGTGGAGCGCAACGTGGCGCTGATTCCGCGCTTGGAAGGCTGGCCGCCGGAGCGCATTCGCGCTCGCGTGGAGGAGTTGCTGCAAATGGTCGGACTCGATCCGGAAAAGTTTCGCGATCGCCATCCGCGCGAACTCTCCGGAGGGCAGCGGCAGCGGGTCGGCGTGGCGCGGGCGCTTGCGGCGAACCCGCCCATCCTGCTGATGGATGAGCCGTTTGGCGCGCTCGACCCGCTGAGCCGAGTGGAGATTCAGCGGCAGTTCCTTGGCTTGCAGCGACGGCTTAAAAAGACGGTGGTCTTTGTCACGCACGACATTCGCGAAGCGTTGCGGATTGGAAACCGCGTCGCCGTGTTGGAGGCCGGAAAGCTGGTGGGCGTATATTCGCCGGCGGGTTTTCTCCAGGCTCAGGAACCGCTGGCGGCCGAGTACGTGGCCACGCTTCGCCCGGTCGAGACGTGTGAAAGTGGAGCGTGAGCCCGCGCTGCAAGTGAAGGGAGGAATGATGAGCCTTGTAGAATTTTTCTATCGTCATCGCCAGGAAATCATGACCCTCACGCTCGAGCACTGTTGGTTAGTTGGCATGTCCATGTTGTTCGCGACCGCGGCGGGCATTCCCCTCGGAATTCTGGTGGCTCGGCGGCCGCGCTGGCATAAGCCGGTGCTCGGTGGCGCCAACGTGATCCAGACGATTCCGAGCCTGGCGTTATTTGGATTCTTGCTGCCGGTGCCGTGGCTGGGCGCGCGCGCAGACCGCCTGGCGATTACCGCGCTCACCGCTTACGCGCTGCTGCCGATCATTCGCAATACGGCCACCGGCATATTGAACGTGGATCCCAGCGTGCGCGAGGCGGCGCGCGGACTGGGCCTGACCGACGGACAAATGCTGGTTCAGGTGGAGTTGCCCCTCGCCTTGAGCGTCATCCTTGCCGGCGTCCGTGTGGCTACGGTGCTGACGATCGGCATCGCGACCATTGCAGCGGCGATTGGCTCTGGCGGGCTTGGAGAGTTTATCTTCCGCGGCCTCGCCATGGTGGACAATCGGGTGATTCTTGAGGGGGCAATTCCGGCGGCGCTGATGGCTCTTGGTGCCGACTCGTTGCTAGGTCTAGCCGAGCGCCGCTTGCGCCGATCTTTTTAGCCGATGGGGAGATGGCCGCTCATTGCCGGCTGGGTAGTGTTGCTGGTCGCGTGTGGCCCGCCGCGCAGCAAAACCATCGTCGTTGGTTCCAAAAACTTCACCGAGCAGGTGATTTTGGGGGAGATGCTGGCGCAGGTCATTGCCGCTCGCACGCACCTTCATGTCGAGAGGCGATTTTACCTGGGCGGGACTTACATTTGCCAGCAAGCGATTCTCGCTGGACGGATTGACGTGTACGTGGAATATACTGGCACGGCGCTGACGGCGATTCTCAAACAGCCCCCCCAGGCCGATCCCAAAGCTGTTTACGCCCTGGTCAAGCGCGCGTACGCTTCGCGTTTTCATCTCGACGTGTTGCCCCCGCTCGGCTTCAACAACACCTTTGCCATTGTCATTCGTGGTGAAGACGCCCGCCGATACCATCTCCACACGATTTCGCAAGCGGTGCCTTACGCCGTCCATTGGCGGCCGGGCTTCGGTTATGAGTTCATGGAGCGGCCCGACGGCTACA
Organism: Acidobacteriota bacterium; assembly: GCA_021827255.1. Taxonomy (GTDB): domain Bacteria; phylum Acidobacteriota; class Terriglobia; order UBA7540; family UBA7540; genus JAKCCV01. The sequence goes on from JAKAWO010000330.1 coordinate 2,334, forward strand.
AGGGCCTGGTTAAGACTTACGGTCTTGAGTTTGGCGCGCCGCCACGCATCATGGACTTGGGGCTGCTCTATCGCGCACTCCTTATCAGGCAAGTGGATTTAGTGGCCGGAAATTCCACCGATGGCTTGCTGAGCGCCTTGGACTTGGCCGTGCTCAAGGACGACAAACACTATTTTCCCCCATACCAGGCCGTGCCCATTTTGCGAGAGCAAACGGTGAAGGAACATCCCGAGGTCGCGCAAGCGATCAAATCGCTGGCGGGAAAAATTACCGAGCAGGATATGCGTCACCTCAACTATGAGGTGGACGGCGAACATCGCAGCGCGCGGGAAGTGGCGCGGAAATTCTTACGCGCCAACCACTTGATCCCGTAACCCGAGGATGGCTCAACCGCCCGCCGGGGCTGCGACCGCAGCCTCGCGGAGGAAGCTCGCCGACTCCTCGGGCGGCGTCGGATTGATAAAAAATCCCGTTCCCCACTCGAAGCCCGCGACTTTGGTCAGTTTCGGCATGATTTCCATGTGCCAGTGGTAGTAATCGTTGGTGGTTTCCGGGATGGGCGAGGTGTGGACGATGTAGTTGTAGGCGGGATAATCCAGAACCTTGTCGAGCCGCTGAAGCATATCCTTCAATATGACAGCAAGGTTCTCAAACTCGTGTTTCTGTGAGTCTTCGAACGCGGATTGATGGACCTTGGGGACGATCCACGTTTCGAATGGAAATCGCGGCGCAAAAGGTGCCAGGGCCAGGAAGTCCGGATTTTCGGAGATCACGCGAATGCCCTTTTCGGTTTCCTGGCGGTTGATGTCGCAGAAGATGCAGCGCTCTTTGAAATTATAATATTCGCGCGAGCCATCCACTTCCTCCACCACTTGCCGGGGAACTACCGGCAGGGCGATCAG
>JAKAWO010000331.1 GCA_021827255.1 Acidobacteriota bacterium
GCCTACGAGTTTCCGCGCCGGGGTGCGTTACGGGATTCACCAGGATGGAAGGCCCGAACAGAAATTGATTGCCAATCTGGCGTGCCTGCGGATCATTGGGGAAATCCATGACGAGCGGGCGCATCATCGTGTAGCTGTCGTGCGTAACTCGCCATGCCACTGAATAGATGTGAGGAAGCAGGCGATAGCGCAGCACGTCGTACTTTGTGAGGATCGATTGCGCCTGCTTGCCGTAGGAGCGTGTCTATGAATTGAGTTTAAAAGCGTCGGGCTGTAAGTGGAAGGGTCGGTGATGCCGAAAATTTGAGGAAAGCTTGGGGGCGAGTCAGTGAGCGCGACGCGAAGGACTGTCGACAGCCCCGTTTTTTCGGGATCGGCCGCAATGTTCCCCCTGCCGCTCATGCCGAGCAGGCCCGGTACATCTTCAAGAGGTTGTGCGTCGCGCATACCAGCGCCCATTCGGCCTTCACCTTCTCGAACCCTCGCAACGAAAACCGCCGGAAGCCGCGCCCCTGCTTGATCTGCCCGAACACCGGTTCCACGATCCCTTTGCGCGCCGCGTAAATCGCCGCCCCCGCCTTGGTCTGCAACTTCCGCTTCATCCGCTCCACCCGCGTCGCGCCTTTCGGCAGCCGCCCGCCCCCCGCCACTTTCCGCTCCCCGTGTTTCTGCCGTTCCGTCGCGATAAAGGCTTCGATGGATCGCTCCGACCGCTGCGCCGATTCCAGATGCTCCAGATTCTTCTCCGAACAGTACCCGCTGTCGGCGATCACCGCCCGCGGCCGTTCGCCGCATTGCTCTTCCACCGCTTCCATCATCGGCGCCACTTGCTCTTTGTCGTTGGCCGCCTGCGTCACCCCGTGCCCGACGATCAACTGCAGCTCCGGCTCCACCACGATCTGCGCGTTGTAGGCCTGCACAAACTCCTTCGTCGCCCCGTCCTTCATGATTCGCGACTCGGGGTCCGTGAAGTTGTACTGATCCTTCCCTTTCGGCTGCGCTGCCTCGACCGCTTGGCCTTCCTTCTTCGCTCGCTCCCGCGCCCTCGCCTCCAGCGCCCGCTTCGCCTCCTGAATCCGCTTCAAGCGCGTCTGCCGCCGCTGCAACTCTTCCGGCAACTCCTCCCCGCCGCAACCCTTCCCGTACCGCACGTCTTCTTCGGCGTCCACCGCCTCGGCCTGCGCCAGCATCTCCTTCACCTCCCGACGAATCGCTTTCTCCTGCTCCACCATCCGCTCATAACTCATCGCCTTGTGCTTCGAGGCGTTCGCCTTGATCTTGCTGCCGTCCAGCGCCACCCGCCCCAGCTTCACCGCTCCCACCTCCAAGGCCATCTTCAGCACCTGCTCGAACAGCCCCTTCAGCGCCTCCAGGTGAATCTTCCGAAAATCCGCGATCGTCCGAAAGTCCGGCTCGTTCCCCGCCGCCAGCACTCGGAATGCCACGTCCTCCTTCACCCGCTGCTCGATCTTCCGCGCGCTGTACACCCCCACGCAGTACGCGTAGACCAACAGCTTCGTCATCATCCGCGGATGGTACGGCGGCTGGCCCCGCAGCTCCTTCTCATACACCGCCTCGATCCCCCTCAGGTCCAACTCGTCCACCACGTCGCTGACAAAATACGCCAAGTGCTTCTCCGGCAGCCAGTCCTTCAGGCTGGGCGGCAACAACAGATCTTGCTCCGGCTGATACGGCTTGTACGGTTTCGACATGCCGCTTTGTCGCACATCCCCAAACACGAATTCAAGAAAAATCAGAAATTCTCAGACACACTCCTAGTATTACTATGTTAAGTGATGCTTGTATTTCTCCTTCGGATCATTTAGCATGGGTGCATGAAACCGATCCGATGGAACGCCCGGCTTTGGAAAGAAAGTGTGGAGCAATTGCACGACTATCTGCGGCCGCTGGTCGCCGGACTGGGCCGCAGCGAGCGACGAGTGGCGGCGGCGCGATACGTGGAAGGTTTGCTGATGCCGGGTCACCGCAAGTCGATCGGCCCCATCGCGGAACGACTGGGCGTGGACTCGCAAAGTTTGCAGCAGTTCGTCACCGACAGTCCGTGGAGCGAAGCCGCGCTGTGGCAGGCGATCCGCGAGGAGGTGATTCCTTCCCTGGAACCTTTGGAAGCCTGGGTGGTGGACGAGACCGGCTGGGTCAAGCAGGGCTCGCACTCGGTGGGCGTGTCGCATCAATACTGCGGGGCCGTCGGCAAGAAGGCCAACTGTCAGGTGAGTGTGGAAGTCGTAGTCAGTGACGGATGGATTGCCGCCCCGGTGGGCGGGCGACTTTATCTGCCGGAGAGCTGGACCCGGGAGCGTTGTGCGGCCGCCGGGGTGCCGAAGGAAGTCGGATTTGCCACCAAGCCCGAACTGGCGCTGGAGATCCTTCGCCAGGCCCGGCAGGACGGGGTGGCGCCCGCGCCGGTGTTGGGAGACAGTGCTTACGGCAACCATGGGGAATTTCGGGCCGCGGTCCGCGACGAACTGGGGATGGAATTCTTTCTGCAAGTCGACGGGTCGGCGCTCAAGGGCTGGGACCACGAGGTCCGGACCCGGGTCAAACGGGTCCGGCGCTCGGTCTGCGAGGGAGAGCCTGGGGCCGAAACCCTGGCAGAGTTGACCCGCCGAATCCCGGAAGGGGAGTGGAAGAAGTGCTCCTGGGTGGCTGCCGGAGGACAAACCCGGCGGACGCGACTCGCCTGGCGCGAGGTCTTCCTGCAGCATGACCTGCGCCATGCCGGAGGCGAACTGGAGAAGGTTTGGCTGGTCGTGGACTGGCCGGCCGGGGATCCCGAACCGTATCACTATTACCTGGCGCATCTGCATCGGCCCCCGACCCGAGCCCGTTGCCTGAAGCTGAGCCGCTCCCGCTGGCAGGTCGAACAGTATTACCAGCGCTCCAAGGATGACCTGGGGCTGGATCAGTTTGAGGGCCGCTCCTGGCGGGGCTTTCATCATCATCTGGTGCTTTCTGCCGTGGCGTACCTGTTTATCCTGATCGTCTACCTGCGGCGTAAAAAAAACTTCTGGTGTGACGTGGGAACAGATTCTTCGCCTGATCCAGCCCTGGCTGGTGAGATCGACCGGATGCTGCTTCGCGTGCGGAACCAAGTTCAGACGCGTTTGCCACGACACTACATAACATCGTAATACTAGGAGTGTGTCGGAGATAGATTTGGCTTCAGATTGGGAAAGCCACATGATTTTTTCT
>JAKAWO010000332.1 GCA_021827255.1 Acidobacteriota bacterium
TGAGCGAAACCGCCGTAACCGGGGCGTGCGGAGGGCCGGCTTCGAGAGCGAGCCTCAAGATGGCAAGGAGCGGACGGACCTCGGTGCCGGCGGCCGCCAGCGCGATCCGGCGGCAATCGCGCCGGCAGCCCTCAAGCTCAAGTTCAACTTGAAGATCGCCGGCGCGCAGTCCGCGCAGCGCAAGCCGCGCCAAAAGCCGCCCCAGCATCGCGTTAAGCACGAAGCACAGCGGCTCCAGGCTCTCGACGGCCGCTTCCATCTCGATTTTTTCCGCGAACTCCTCGGCACGGCGGCGCGCCACCAGCGGAGCCGGGTCGGCCTCGCCGCGCGCCAGTCTGGACAGCTCGGCCCCGCGCCGCCCAAGGCGAGTCCCCATGGCCTCGGCCGGGAGCCGGGCGAGATCGCCAAGCCGCCGAATGCCCCACCGCGCCAGCAGGGTAAAAAGTTCATCGCCTTCCGCTGCGGGATCGATAATTTCGAGCGGAAGCCAGGCAAGGAACTCCCGCTCACGATGGGGCGCGATACTTCGCTGGCCGCCGCATCGCGCCGCCATCAACGCGACCTCTTTGCCCGAGGCGATCCCGGCCGAAGCCTCCATCCCGGCATGCCGCGCGCGGCGCACCAGTTCCGTCGCAATCGCCTCCTCAGTGCCGAAGAGCCGGTCGAGCCCGCCGGCGTCGAGCCACACGACGCCTGGCGGACCCTCTTCGACAAGCGGCGAGACCGAGGCGGCAACGTCGTAAAGCGCGGCGCGGGCTGACTCTTCAGCCGCAGCCGACGGCTGCACGACGATAAGTTCCGGCAGGACCGTCCGCGCCTGTGCAACCGTCATCGCCGGCCGCAGGCCCGCGGCGCGCGCCTTGGGCAAAAGCGACAGTATGGCTGCGTTGGGCGAATGGTCATGGCTTAGCGCCAGCACACACTCACCCAGGTCGGGATTTGCGCGCACGAGCGCGGCCAGCGAAAAATCCCTGACCAGAAGACAGGCGATACGGCGGCCCATGGCTCAATTGCCTGGAACTAGAAACCACGTTGAACGTTCGCAAGCCGAGTCGGCAGGCCGGAGGCGATGCGGCCTTTGCCGGCGTGTGCCTGAGGCAATGCGCCCAGGCTGCGGTCGAGAAACGCGTGCCATCGTACCTGGCTGCCCGCGCGGCCGAGCTTGTTGCGCGCGATCCGCGCCGTAACCGCGAAACCGTCGAAAAGAAGCGGGGCGCCTGGCACCGGACAGCTGAAGCAGCTTTGCGGACGGTCGAACAGAAGGCTCAAGGCGGCGAAGGTTCCGCAGATCCTGCGCGGGGCGAGTATCAGCACGGCGGTCGCGCTTTGCTCCGCGGCGCGCGCAATTCTTAAAGCAATGCTTTCGGAAATCGGATGGACGCTGCAGCCGGTGTCGAGCACCAGCAGGCCAAATCCTCCGGCCTTGAGAATAAACTCCACGGCTTGGAAAAGGCCGAGCATGCCCGGATGAGGCCGGCGAAAAAAGGGCGTTCCGGCGTCTCCGGCCTCGAATTGAAACTCGCCGGGCGTGTTGCGAACCTGCGACGCGTATCGCAACCCGAACATATGCTTGGGCCGATCCGGCACATTCGCCCACAGGACGCGCGACAGGTCGGCCCTCGCCGCGGCAAAAGCCGCTGGGTCGAGGACGCCTTCGCGTTCGACCCACGCCACGAGCTCGCCTCGCACAGTAACACGGGCGGCGAAACGCATGGCCAGCGAACTTTTGCCGGAGCTTTGCGGACCAACAAGCTCGCTAATCCTGCCGCGGGCTATTCCTCCGTCAAGGATCGTGTCGAAGGCCGGAAGACCAGCGTCAAGCCGGCGTATTTTGTCGGCGCACCTCCGCACGCGAAAAACGTTTGCAATATCAGCCGGATGGGCAGTTCGAGAAAGCGCTGCCGAACCGTGTTGGGAGATTGTCTGCGCCGGTGCCATGGCAGTACGGGCGAAAGCAGCCACAAAGTAGTTTCGTTTTTTATTCGCTTTTCGTCAAGCCCGACACCTCGATGTTGAACAGTTGACCGCAGCCATGCTGCCGTTTTGGTGATCACGGAATGTGGGCAATCCGCAATTTCAGCAATCTAGCACGGTATTTGCTTCTCACAGCACAACCACCAGCGGCTAACTTAATCAAGCAGCTCTATGGCTTTATTGACTTGCCTGGCTTGCGCAACGCACCCTCACGATGCGCCCTCACCAAAAAAGGTGTAACTCCCTGGACGAGGACCATGTACGTACACGGATCCGAACCTGTAACCCGAGCGGTTGCCTGCATGGCGGCCGCATTTTTGCTCGCGCTCTGCGGCTTACCAATGCCTGCAACAGGCGCAGAATTTCCGGCCACGCTGCACGGCGCACAACGCGTAATGATCGAGGTAGTGCGTGCCACAACACCGCCACTGCGCGATCTTGCTCGCCTCAAGCCGAGCCCGCGATGGCTGTGGCAGCCAAGAACCATCCCCCTTGGCACAGTACCGTTGCTGATTGCGCCGGAGCAGTTAGATCCAGTGCTGCAGCGCGGCCGCCTGCCAGCGTCAGCGACCAAGCAAGGGCTTGACTTCGAGGGCATCGGCGCCGGACTTTCCGGGTTTTTAGTGGAAGGAATTCCGCCGGACCCGAATCTTTCCGTTGGTGCCACGCAGGTTGTCGAATGGGTCAACCTATCCTTCGCCGTGTTCGACAAAGCGACGGGCACCCTGGTTATGGAACCCATCCAGGGCAACGCGCTCTGGAGCGCCCTGGGTGGTCAGTGCGCCGCAGACAACGACGGCGATCCGATTGTCAAATACGATCAGTTAGCGGGACGCTGGTTGATGAGCCAGCTCGCGGTTACGGGCGGTCCGCCCTTCTACCAGTGCATTGCCGTATCGAAAACTTCGGACGCAACCGGCAGCTACAACGTCTATGCCTACCGGATGCCCGATTTCAACGACTATCCCAAGGTTGCCGTATGGCCCGACGCCTACTACCTGTCGTTCAACATGTTCGACGCTCTGGGAAACTATCTGCAGCCCGAGGCATGCGCCATGGATCGCGCCGCGATGCTTGCCGGTACGTCAGCCCCGATTGAGTGTTTTTCGCCCGGCAGTTCGTATTTTGGCCTGCTGCCCTCGGATCTGGACGGTTCGACGCCGCCGCCCACGGGTTCGCCCGATTACTTTGTCGGATAGGACGTGAATTCTCT
>JAKAWO010000333.1 GCA_021827255.1 Acidobacteriota bacterium
GGTCTTCAAGAGGGCAGGTCTGCACTACATCGCCTTCTCAGAAAGCCCGGCTTGAAAACACACAGCTTGACCAATCTCAAAGCACAAAAACAATCAAAAATCGGATTCCCGTGACGAACTTGGGCTAAGCCTGCGAAGCTAAAACCCAACTCTAAATTGCAGCCGCCTGCAAAAACCAACGCGAAGGGAAAGCCAAAATAAATTCCGCGGGGCAGAGCGGGCCAACCCGCTCTACCCCACCCTTCAAATCCGAAAGCCCGCACACTACCGTCAAGGCCCGCCCCAAGAAATCGCCTCGTGCGCCTTCGCCGCCCGCGCTCTATTTATCCATAGGAGTCGAGGGACACATAGGAGTCGAGGGGCCTGGAATACGATGGCCTTGCGTGTTACCATGCTTGCCGCTCGATGGTAGGAGCTGTCGTTGCCATGAACCATCCTTAAGTAGCTCCGATATTTTACAAGGGTATCTGTGAACGGCAAGAGAAGCATAGCGGGCATTCGCATCGCGGCAATCATCCTGCTCGCCGTCCTCCTGGTGTTCGGCGTGGGGACGGTGGGCTTCCACGTTCTGGAGGCTTGGCCTTGGTTCAAATCCTTTTACACGACGCTGATGACGATCTCCACTATCGGGGCGGGCCCGGAAAGCGAGCTCACCCCGCGCGGGCAGAAGTTCAATATCATCCTCATCCTGCTGGGCGGCGTTGTGGTGGCCTTTGCGATTGGAAGCCTCACGAAGGCAGTGATAGAATTTGAGCTTGGCGCATTCTTCGGCCGCCGCCGCATGGAAAAAGAAATCTCCCGCCTCAAGGATCATTTCATCGTCTGCGGAGTCGGCCGTGTGGGACGCCGAGTGGCGACCGAGGTGGCAGCGCGCGGCCTGCCGGTCCTGATTATCGAGAAAGAAAACGAAAAAGCGCGCTGGGCGCTCGACCACAACTACCCGGTCTTGATTGGCGACGCCTCCCGCGAGGAGGTTCTTCGTCAGGGGGGCATTGACCACGCCCGCGCCCTGGCCAGCGCGGTCACTTCTGACGCTCAAAATGTTTACATTGTCCTGACGGCGCGCGGCATGGCGCCCAAGCTGCCGATTGTCGCCCGCGCCAGCGAAGAGGACGCAGAAGCCAAGCTCGTGAAGGCCGGAGCCAGCAGCGTCGTCTTCCCTTACGGCTACGCCGGCGTTCGCATGGCACGCACCATGACCCAGCCGAACGTTCAGCAATTTATTGATTTGGCCTTTTCCCCCCTCGACGAAAACAATCTTCACCTTCAAATCGAGGAGATCCGAGTCACCCAACCGTCAAAATTGGCAGGGCAGGCGCTCTGCGACACTGAATTTTGCCACGAGCGCGGGGCGATCGTCCTGGCCATTCGGCGCTCGACCGGAAAAATTGATTTCAATCCCAAACGTTCAGAACGAATTCTGGCCGGGGATTGCCTGATTGTCATGGGCGATTCGCGCACGCTCAAAGATTTGGAAGCGCTGGCGGGAGTTTGAGCGATGCGGATCCTGACCGCGGCGGAAATGGCGCGCATTGATCGCCTGACCACCGAGCGCGCTGGCGTTCCGAGCCTTGATCTTATGGAAAACGCTGGGCGGAGCGTGGTGGAATTTCTCGCCGAGGAGTACGGCCCGCTCAGCCGCCAAAAAATCGTTGTCGTTTGCGGGAAAGGAAATAACGGCGGCGACGGCATGGTGGTGGCTCGGCGCCTTCGCCAGCAGGGGCTGGCTCCGCGCGTCTTGTTGCTGGCCGATCCGAAGTCGCTCAAAGGCGACGCCGCCGTCAATTATCAGCGGCTCGCCGAATTGGCGCCGCCGCAAGTGGTCGAGGAGCTTTCAGCCTGGACCCGCGCGACCGCCGACCTTGGCGACAGCACGCTTTTGGTGGATGCCCTGCTCGGGACTGGCTTGGCGAAGCCGCTCCAGGGCTTTCTCCTGGAGGTGGTGCGGAGCTTGACTAGCACTTTTCCCCAAGCACGGGTGGTCGCGGTAGATTTGCCTTCGGGCCTCTCGGCGGATACGGGCGAGGTGATCGGGGAATTCGTCCGCGCCGACGCGTCCGTCACCTTCACCGCCCCCAAGCGCGCCCACGTTTTCCCGCCGGCGTGCGAGCACGTGGGGAAGTGGGTGGTGAGGAACATCGGCACGCCGCCCGAAGTCTTGGAAACCGACCCGTCTCTTTTTTTGAACCTCACCGAGCGCGAGGAGGTCTCCTGGCTCGCTCAGCCCCGCCGGCGCGATACGCACAAGGGAACCTACGGGCACGTGCTGGTTCTGGCCGGTTCCGTCGGCAAGACTGGAGCGGCGGCCATGTGCGCCCGCTCGGCCCTGCGCTCGGGTGTTGGTCTGGCGACCGTGGGAACTGCCCAAAGCGCCCTGCCCATCATCGCCTCGTATTCAATGGAGGTAATGACCGAGCCGCTGCCCGAAACCAATTCCGGAACCATTTCGCTCCAAGCGATTGAGAGCGGTATGCTCGACCGGCTGGTCGAAGGGAAAGACGTCCTGGCGATTGGCCCCGGCCTGGGCTTGGTTCCGGAAACAGCGAAATTCATCCGAACGGCGGTCAACAGATATCCTCTGCCGGTCGTCCTTGACGCTGACGGCCTGAACGCTTATGCCGGATGCATCGGCACGCTCGAAACGGTTGGAAGAGTGCGCGTGCTCACCCCCCATCCGGGTGAGATGGCTCGGCTAACGGGCCTTAAGACTTCGGAAATCCTGGCGCATCGCGTCGAAGTGGCTCGGGAGTTCGCGCGGCAACAACGCGTACATCTCATTCTGAAGGGTTACCGCACGCTCATCGCCTCGCCCGAAGGCTCGGTCTGGGTCAATCCGACCGGCAATCCCGGCATGGCGACGGGTGGCTCGGGCGATGTGTTGACCGGCATCGTGGCAGGCTTGCTAGCGCAATATGCTTTGCGTCCGGTTAGGGAAGTTTTGGCTGCCGCCGCCTATCTGCACGGCTTGGCCGGCGATTTGGCCGGGCGCGAAAAGGGCGAAGCTTCTCTCATCGCCGGCGACATTATGGAAAGCCTTCCGGCTGCTTTTCGAGCCCTGGAGGGAGCGCAGGGATGAAGGTAGCAAGGCCCAGCGAGCGCCCATCGCAGAATCAACCTTCCGTCCGCGAGCCCAGCGGGCCTGAAGTCATCACGCATTCCTCGGAGGAAACCATCGAGCTGGGCCGC
>JAKAWO010000334.1 GCA_021827255.1 Acidobacteriota bacterium
GCTGAGGCACGCCTCGGCGCTGGCCAGAGCTTCAAAAACCGTGCCGCTCTCCGGAATTTCGATCCCGGCCTTGTTGGCGGCCGTCACCACATTCTGCCAAGCGGTTGTCGAAGCCGTAATCAGGTGGACGTTCGCTTCCAACCGCGAGCCGACCATTCCCATGGGGTCTCGAATGCCGTCCTGCGAATCGAGCAGGAATTCCTGGGGCAGCACGTGAAGCAATTCGCGGTCCGGCGGCAAGGCCACTCCCTGCGCGGCGCGAACTGCTTGGCGGATGTCTTCCTGGGTCACCCCGTGACCCCGGTTGGCCACCGTGGCCGCGCCGCGCGCGTTGACCCCTCGCACGTGCGTGCCGCCAACTCCCACATAGGCAGAATCCACGGGAACCCCGGCGGCGCTTTCGGCCACCTCGACCGCTTTCTGAATGGCCAGGACGGCGGCGTCGAGGTTGACGATGACGCCTTTCCGCCACCCTCTTGATTCCCCAACTCCCAAACCGGCCACTTCAAGATTGCCGCCCTCGCTCGCGTAGCCGATCAACGCGCACGTTTTGCTGCTGCCTACGTCAATGCCGACAATCGGTTGTCCACGTTGCGCCACGCGAAGCGGATCCTTTCCTTAATCTCGAAGGCCGGAACCCTCAAGGGATGGCTGAGTTCGGTTGCCGGACGGATTTTTTCCCGGGCCCGCCGGCTCAACCACAACTTGATTACCATACCTCAAGTCCACTGAGGCGATTTTGGCGCTATGCTTTTCAAGTTGTGGCAGGAGGGCTAGAAAATTCTTGAACCGCCGCAAGAAATCCCGCCGCCCAAAATGAACCAGCAGGGTCTCAGAGCCTTGGACGAGCAATGCTTGCAGGTCGTCCGGGTCTTTCAATCGAACTTCGGAGACCATCCAGCCGGAACGAGGCATTTCCGCCGCCGTTTCCCGCATAAACTCACAGTACGTGCCGACTTGCTGAGCGCGCTCGGAGGCGCTTTCGTCAGCGGTGAGCCCTCGCAGGACGGGGAAGTCCAACGCCGTCTTGCCAGGGTTATCCAGGATGACGCCGTGGGCATCCACCAGCGTGATCTTGCCCCCGAGGTCGGCAAAGGCGACCGGAACCCTCTCGGTGACGTAAATCGCCAAGTGATGCGGAAAGGCCCGGACGACCGTGGCCCGCTTGATCCACGGGATGCTCTCCACTCGTGTTTCTTCCGCCGACAGCGACATGCGAAAAAGGTTGGGGCCGGTCTCGGAGTCGGCGCTGGTCGCCACCCCGGCCTCGCGCAAAATTTCTCCCCGTGGAACGAAACGGTTCCCGGTAACCGTCACATCGGCTCCTGAAGCAATTTCGAACCGGCGCGAGCTGACGGCAAAGCGCGCTAGCCCGAACCCGGCGAACCCTCCGGGTATCAGAACCGCGCCCAATACCACGGTCCAGGCCAACAGCCGCCGCGTGCGGCGGGAAATCCGGCGGCGCCGAACCCCAATGGCCCTCGAGCGCCGAAGGTAAGGGGAGTCCTCCTCAGGCGGGAATTCTTCCAAGTTCAAATCAACCGTGTTCCTAGCTGCCATCCATTGTCCTTGCCGGGCGGCGAGCATCTCCGTTCACGGGGTGGATAATTTGTCCAGTCATCATTTCGTGGCTTCGACCCCTGCCGTCCGAGCCTTCAGCGCCGTGGCCAGCGCTTCTCCCACTTTCCAAACGCTCCCTGCTCCGATGGTGATAATCAGGTCGCCCGGCTGGGCCGCGGCAAGCAGCTCACGGGTGACGGCTTGTTCAGACGGAGCGTAACGGGCGCGATGGAAGCCGAGCTCCTCCATCCGCTCCACGAGGCGCTTTGAGGTCACGCCCGGAATGGCCGGCTCGCTGGCCGGATAGATATCGAGCACGTCAACGCCATCGCAGGCGCCGAAGCAATTAGCAAGATCATCCATCAGGAAGCTGGTTCGAGTATAGCGATGCGGCTGGAAAACCGCCCAGAGGCGTCTGGGTCCGCGCAGGCGCGCTGCTTCCAGGGTGGCGCGGATCTCGGCGGGATGATGCCCGTAATCGTCCACGACCGTGATCCCGTCCACTTCCGCCAGGATCTGGAACCGGCGGTCAACGCCGCGAAAACGACCGAGGCCGCGGCAAATCTGTTCCGCCGTTAAATCCAGCTCGGCGCCGACGGCTACCGCGGCCAGCGCATTCTGCGCGTTATGGCGACCCGGAACCCGGATTGCCACCCGCCCAAGAACCTTCCCTTTGATCTCAACCTCCAGCTCAGATCCCTCCGATCCAAGGCGAAGCACTCGGGCCCGGACCTCCGCTCCGGCGTCCAAGCCATAACTCACCACGCGCCTGCGAATCTGCGGCAGAATTCGATCGAGCGGCCCGCGCCACGGTTCATCCCCGCACGCAATCACCGCCCCATAAAAAGGGACCTTGTTCATGAACGAGGCAAAAGCCGTCTCGATCTCCGCCAAATCACGATAATGGTCAAGGTGCTCGCGGTCAATGTTCGTCACCACCGCAAGGCTCGGCAAAAGATAAAGAAACGACCGGTCGCTCTCGTCGGCTTCGACCACCATCACCCGGCCCCTTCCGAGGCGCGCGCTGGACCCGAAGGCGTCAAGCCTGCCGCCGATCACCGCGGTCGGGTCAAGCCCCGCTTCCGCCAGCATGACGGCAACCATCGAAGTCGTCGTCGTCTTTCCGTGCGCCCCGGCCACGGCGACGCAGAATTTCAGCCGCATCAGCTCCGCCAGCATTTCGGCGCGGGGAATCACTGGAATCTGGAGTCGGACGGCCTCGGCAATTTCGGGATTGCCTTGCGGAACAGCGGACGAAACCACCACCACCTGCGCGTCTCGCACATTTTGCGCGGCGTGGCCCGCAAAAACTCTTGCGCCGAGCTGCTGCAACCGATCGGTCACGGGGGTGGTCTTGAGATCGGACCCGGAAACTGTAAACCCGAGATTGAGCAGCACCTCCGCGATGCCGCTCATCCCGATGCCGCCCATGCCCACAAAATGAATCGTCCGAATCTTTCCAAGGATCAGTTGGCCGTCCGTCATCGGCTCCTTTGGCCTCTGGTTCTGTCCCAGCCTTCCGCTTCGCCGGATCCCAAAGGCTCCAGACCGAAGGTTCTCCTCCTGCCACCGGCGCCGGCGCGCCTGCTCATGCAGTTCCCAGCTCCACGATCATCA
>JAKAWO010000335.1 GCA_021827255.1 Acidobacteriota bacterium
TGTTTTTGGTCGCAGCCGGGGCAAGCGAAATAAGGCTTCCTCCTGGGCCGATCACAGTAATCGGCGGGCCGGGAATGACGTGACTGGTGTAAAAATCCGTCGCGCCGATGTTGGCGGTTAATCGAGCCATCAGATGCAGCGTGAGGGCAGCCGAGGTGTCAAACCGATATTCACCTGCGTTGGAGAGGTCGGTATAGAAGTTCAAATGATGCGTCAGCCGCACGCCCTTGACGATGCCGATCCCGGCTTTCTCGCCCACCAGAGCCTCCGCGTGCTGGCCAGCCGGCGCGCCGGAAAATTTCTCATTCACGAAGGTCAATCCTCCGAGCACGCTCCACGCCAGCCGAGGCTTGCGGATTACGTCCCGTCCGATTCCGCCGCCGTAGGTCTGCCGCAGGTAAAGGTTCTCCGATTGGATGTGGTCGAGCTGTCCTATCACGAATACAAAGTCGCTGGGGTTGTACAAGTAATTCTGCCGCACGCTGGTGCTCAGCGTGTTGGAGCTGATTTGGATCCCTGCCTGGTGGGTGGTGGCAAAGAGCATCGTGAGCGAAGCGTCGGTCCGCCAATGCGAGGGAAACCCTGGTTCTCCAGGACGCTGGCGAGTGGCGTTGGCGTTGAGGCTGAGGGAACGCGCGTTTTGCGCCCCATGCTGCAAGCTGTAGCCAGCGCTCGCAGCGCCTTTCCAGGCTTGCCAAAAGCGGGCGTGCTCAGCGGCGAGTTGGCGGGCGTAGCCTTGCTCCGTCAGGATTTCGGCTACGTCACGGCTGGCGATTTGCCGCGAATGCGCGCCGCGCGTCAAGCTCCATTCGCCGCTCGGCGAAAACGAGAGCGTCCCGCGAATCGCCTTCCCAGTCCTGAGCAACGCCACGGCCTGCTTCTGGGTCGAAAGGCTCGCTACTTTTCCGAGGGGCAGCGTCAGTTGGCCCAGCGCCTCCGAGTTGAAAATCAGGTTGTTGCCCTGCACCTGAACCCACTGGCCCTTCAGGCATTCTCCATCTTTTAACTTCACCGAGTCCGCATGGGCTTGTATGCCGGCCCACAGAATGATCAGGCAGATGGCGCGCACTTGTCGAAACATGGTTTTCCCTCAACCTCGAGTTTGTGAGCTCCGGCCGAACGGGCGCCCGCGGCAGTCGAGGTGATCCGAAGGCGGAGACTCGGAGGCTACGGCCAGCGGTCCCCTCGGCTGCCATTATACTGAATTGGTCAACCGGTGGTCGGCCCAGGCCCGCAGGCCATCGCCCGGATTCTCAGCGCCGTTCAAAGGGGGATGGGGGTGGATTCGATGATTTCCTGCAGGATGGCCTCCGCCTGGTCGGTCTTGCGCGAGATTGAAGCGTAGCGAGAGCTGACGGTGCAACGATGCGCGAACACCGGCAGGACCAGACGCTTGAAATCATCCGGGATCGTGTAGTTGCGCCCTTCAACGAGGGCCAGCGCCTGCGCGGCGCGGAAGAGCATCATGGACCCGCGCGGGCTCACGCCGAGCGTCAGATATTCGTGTTGGCGTGTTTTCGCCACCAAGGCGAGCAAGTAGGAGACCAAGGCATCATCCACGGCGACGCGCTGCGCGGCCTCCTGCATCTCGATAACCTCCTCCGCGCTCATCACCGGTTCCACGGCTGCCAGCGGGTCCGCGACGGCAAAGTTTCGCAGAATTTCCCTTTCGTTTTCCGCCGGCGGGTAGCCGATGCGAAGGCGCATCAGAAAGCGGTCGAGTTGCGATTCGGGCAGGGGATACGTCCCGTGATGCTCGGTGGGATTCTGCGTGGCCGCCACCATGAACGGCCGGGGCAACGGGTAGGTGCGGTTGTCCACCGTCACCTGAGATTCGTTCATCGCCTCGAGCAAGGCGCTCTGCGTTTTGGGCGTAGTCCGATTGATCTCATCCGCCAGGACGATGTTGGCAAAGACGGGTCCAGGCCGGAATTCGAATTGCTGGGTTTGCTGGTTAAAGACGCTGATGCCAATCACGTCCGAGGGCAGCATGTCGGAGGTGAATTGCACCCGCTGAAACGTGCAGTTGAACGATCGCGCCAGCGAGTGCGCCAGCGTAGTCTTGCCGACGCCCGGGACGTCCTCAATCAACAAATGTCCTCGGGCGATCACCGTCACCAGCGCGAACTGCACTGCTTCACGCTTGCCGCGGATGACACTCTCGACGGATTGTTGCACGCGCGAAAGGAGTTCGGCAGGAACCTCAGCGTGATTTGTGACCGGTGTGGGCTCCATCGGTTTCGGCGGCAAGCCTTGCGCTGCCTAGACCGGCAACGCGAAATCTGCTACCCTGATTCCTCGCGGGCGATTAACTCAGCGGTAGAGTGCCACCTTCACACGGTGGAAGTCAGAGGTTCGAGTCCTCTATCGCCCACCACCCCTCTGCAATTCTATAGTAAGTCCGTACGCCGACCAACAGCTTTTCCCAGGCACGGCCGCTTGTGGCCGCGCGCGGCCCCCTGCTCCGATTCCAAGTGAAGGGTTGCGGCGCCGGACTTCTCCCGCGCCTGTCGGTACAGCTTTCGCCGTTGCGGAGGGTCAGCGGCCTGCCGGAGCTCTTCGTGGCCCAATCACAATCGTATGCTGCCCGGAACCCACGATCAGCGGATGCGTGAAGGCCGGTCCGAGCTGCGGATTTCCATCCAGCGTCACGGACACTTGGGAGGGAAGTGGCGGCTGGCTCTGGGCGGCCTGCGCGGGACTCATCAGGTGCGCGCGGCGCGCCGTCCTTGTGGTCATCGGTGGCGCCGACGATTGCGCCGAAGGGTTCGGCAAGGATGAATAGGGGAAGCTGTAATTGTTCCATTGCTCAGGGTAGCCTGAGTAACCGTTGGACAGGCTGCCATCCTGATCCGCATAGGGATTCGCATAGGGCAGATAGCCGGGCTGGGAGTACATCCACGGACGGTAGGATCCGTCCGGAAAGAACGTATAAAAGGAAGCGAACGGATTCAGAAAGATGAAGCGCGTCGGAGGCTGGGGCTGTAAAATCGAGGATGGATTCGGTGGGCCGCCAGCCGGCGCGGCTGAAGGCAGAGGCAACGGCGTAAAGTGACGCGGGCTGGCAATGAACGAGCGCTGGGTCGAGAAGTTCAGCGCGGGCGGCCTCATGATGGGTCTGGAAAATACGGGTTGATTGTGGAAAGACTGAATTTGAGGCCCAGGCGAT
>JAKAWO010000336.1 GCA_021827255.1 Acidobacteriota bacterium
TCGGCGGCGGCGACACGGGCGCGGATTGTCTGGGCACCTGCCATCGGCAAAAAGCAAAATCCATCCAACAATTTGAAATCATGCCCATGCCGCCGGCGGAGCGTTCCCCGCGTACGCCGTGGCCGCTGTGGCCGCTCCAACTGCGCACGGAAAGCTCGCACGAAGAGGGCGGCATCCGCAATTGGGCCGTGAACACCACGAAATTCACCGGCGATGAAAGCGGCAACGTGAAGCGGCTGCACGTGGTACGCGTCGGCCCTCCGCCGAAGTTTGAAGCCATTCCTGGAAGCGAATTCACGATGGAAGCCGAGCTCGTCCTGCTCGCCATGGGCTTCACCGGCCCGGTCAAAAACGGAATGATCGAGCAACTCGGCGTAAAACTTGACGCGCGCTCCAACATCGCCACCGATCCGAATTACCAAACCTCCCTCCCCAACGTCTTCGCCGCCGGCGACATGCGCCGCGGCCAATCCCTCGTTGTCTGGGCCATCTCCGAAGGCCGCAAAGCCGCCCGCGCCATCGACTTGCATCTGATGGGCTCGACGCGGTTGAAGTTAGGATAAGCGGGTAGCGCAGAGTTTCGCATTTCGGAAACTCTGCGGCTTTTCGCCATTTCCCCGATGTAAGGGCCGCACTTTGAAAGGCACAAAGTCCGCTTTGGCTCTTGTTGACACGGCAAGGGTACCGGTGTAGATTGCAGAGCAAAACGGCGCGGCGAACACGCAAAGGGGGGCAAAATGTTCTGTCCGAGTTGTGGCGCTGAGGTAAGCCAGGGTGACGCCTTCTGCCGCTTGTGCGGACGCTCGCTTTCAGCGCCCAATTCCACACCGGCCGAGCCCTCGCTCGGCAGTAAGACCGCAGGCACAGCAGAGGAGCGCGAAGAGCCACCGGGGAGGAGCGGGGAGGCCACCGCTAGCCTTATCCTCGGGCTGTTTTCTTTCGTTCCGATAATCGGCCTGCTCGCAGTCATCTTTGGGCACTTGGCGAAGGGCTCGATCCGGCGGAGTGGTGGCCGCTTGCTGGGCGAAGGTATGGCGAGCCTGGGTCTTGTCCTCGGATACTTGGGTTTGGGCGGCTGGGCTGTCTACGGCCTGACGTTCCTTGTCCACCCGTTTCTGCCGTCCACTCAACGGGCGGATAACGAGGAATCCGCCATCGGCAGCCTGCGGACTATCGACACAGCCGCGATAACATACTCCTCCATGTACAACCGCGGCTACCCACCCAGCCTCGCGGCCCTCGGACCACCGAAGGTTGGGAACTCGAAACCAGCGAAAAGTCCGATCGCGGTCCAGTCGGCGACTTGGAAGGTCAGGGGCGTGGGCAACGGCTCTGCTACAATCTCGTGGCACATCGTTCTGCAGAACGGGACCACCAATCGCATGAGGACGAAAGGCGGACTACGTTTCTTAAACTCAAAAGGGGGGGAGATCGCGCTCGGGACCTTCCGCAGGGAGATTGGCCCCCGACAGCGCAAGGTGGTTAGCGGAGAATTGGCGATGCCCGTCGGGGTTGCTAAGAGCATCGCGAGGCTGCGCGCGACCGCAGAGACCGGCGAGGTCGACAAATCGGAGGTGCCGAAAGCAGCCGGCCTCATCGATGAGGTTCTCGCCGCAGGAGAGAAATCCGGTTACCGATTTATGTACACGCCCGGAAAAAGAGATGTCCACGGCGAGATCAACACCTATACGGTTCACGCCGATCCTGTTACGCCAGGCGTAACCGGGAATCAGTACTACTTCACGGATGAGTCGGACGTCATTCGCTGTACGGCGGGGAAGGAAGCGGGCGCCGACAGTTTGCCCATCGGCGACGCAGCTTATCTGGGCTGCGCTAGTGTAGGCAACTGAAGCCCGAAAGGTCGAAGAGCCACAACGGGGTAGCGGAGCATTTCGCATTCCAGAAACTCCGCAGCTTTTCCCAGAATTTCAACCAAGGAGCCGTGGAATTTGAGGGGAGCAACCTCTGCGCTACCCGATTTCGTTCCGGAACAGCACCCGGCGTCGGGTAAGGAATCAGCCGCTACTGCGGTAGTGTCACCGTCTGACCATTGGACCGCGAGGCGCGGCTCCAAGCCCTCCAGGAATGAGCGACCTTAAATGAACATTTCCACCTGCCCCCTATTCCGGCAGCGTGGCATAAGGCCGAGACTCCCATTTGAAGGGCCTGGTCCTGCTGCTCACCGCTGTCAAGTAATCCAACGTTGGACCGCGTGACAGCCCCTCCCAAGCCCGCGTCGGACTTCCAAACCAGCCTGACCGTTCGCGAAGTCGGCTCAAGCGAGCGCCGCGAGCGAAGAATCCCTGTATTTGTCTGGCTCGTCAAGTGCCGTGATCCTTCGCTCCGCTCGCGATGACACGACCCAGAGCAGGCAGGGCAGCATTTCGCGTTTCAGAAACCCTGCGGCTCTTTGCAATTTTCCCAATTAAAAACCGCAGACCCCGATGAACTGCATCGGGGTCTGCGCTACTTTGTCGGTCAGTTGCTTTTGCGCCTTGGATTCGATTATATTCGAATCGAACGAATTTGCATCTTTTGGGGAAAGACATGGCCAAAACCCTAACCATGAGATTGGATGACGAAACGTACCGCACTTTCGCCAGTGCCGCAAAGGCTCAAAGGCGGTCGCTCGCAAATCTCGTCGAGACCGCTGCCCTTGAGCGCCTCCAGGAAATCAATTTCGTGGATGACATCGAGATGGCTGAGATTTTCTCCCGCGAAGACTTGGTCAAGCGGTTAAAGGCGGGCTCGCGAGATGCGAGAAAGAGAAAAGGGCGATTCGTCGAGGCGGTTTAGGATTTTTGAAACCCGCCAGTTCTCAGCAGATCTCGCACGCTTGGGGGCTGCCGCTACACGGCGCATTGAGAATAAGCTCCGCAACTACGTTTATCCTATCCTCCGCGAAAACCCATTCTTTGGCTCGAACATCAAGCGTTTGAAAAATTGGGAGCCTCCAGCTTGGCGTTACCGAGTTGGGGATTGGCGCTTCTTCTACGAGATCGACGAGGAACAAAACATCGTCTTCATGATAGCTGCTGATCACCGTAAGCAGGCATGCCGGTGAAACAGAACCTGGCGATCGCACAGACACTCGTGGGCTTACGGTTCTCG
>JAKAWO010000337.1 GCA_021827255.1 Acidobacteriota bacterium
ATAGGGCCGGCGCGCCCGGGCTTTCTTCGTAATATGCGATCTACGATGGCGCGCGATTCAGCGGATGGTGCACGATATCAACGCAGCGTCGCACTCGGTGGCGGTGACCTGGGACGTGCCGGCCGAGAATTAGGGGCGAGTGCGGTGGAGTCTGCCGCCGAACGCCTGCCAGCTTTAAGGCGCCGCGGCCGGGGGCGTTGGCGCGGCTGGAGTTGTCGTGCCCGGAGTGGCGGCGGGAGCGGTCGGCGCCGGTTGCGAGCCAGCTAATGGCGATACGACCGGATCCATGTGCGCCGCCACCATCGTCTGATCGTGCCCCCACGCGGCTCCATCCGCCATATCAACGCCAAGCGGAATCACGAATTCCACAAAACTCCAGATCTCGTAGCCCCAACGGAAACTGGTGTCATCCTTAATCGAGACGGCTTGGTAGCCCGGCTTGCTTAGCTGGATGTCCAAATCTTGTGACGAGGGGACGTTGGCGACGTAGGGGGTCGTGCCCTGATTCTGGCCATTGAGAGAGACCTTCGCGCCCGCGGGGTCGGAAGTGATCATGACCTGTTCATTGCTGCCCTTCAACAAGGTTGCGCAGCCGCTTTGAACGGCCATGATAAGGGCAAGTAGGACACCGGCTGATTTTCTCATCGCAACCCCCTCTTTACGAAGGCAGAATCGCTAGAACACTATACATAGTTCAATTACTGTACAAGCCTTCCCATCCTCGGCGGATCGATCATAGGCGTTCGCCGATTATGCCGAGGTCGCGCCACGTCCAGGTGAAATCGCACGCCCTGCCCCGGTATCGCGCGCTCGCCGTTCCTCGCAGTTCTCAAGATACTTGAGCCACTCCACCACCCGTTGCGTCCCCGCGGCGGTTTCAACCGCGGAGCGCGGCGCAACGTTGCCCAGCGTCGGCACCGGCTCCGCCAGCGTGCGCCGGTACTGGTGGTCAAGAAACTCCCGCTCGATCCGCTCAAGCTCGTTTCGAGGAATCCCGGCGCCATCTGTCTGCCGCCCAGCTTCTTGCCTCCCGCCATGCGCTCCGAGTATGCTCGCCACGCTTTGCAATGAGAGCAGCGGCGCATCCGCCCGATCCCGGTCAGGATTGAACCGCAGGTTTGCGGAGCTGGTCACCATGAGTTTCAATCTTCGCGTTGCCCAAGCCTCGGTGACGTTCAAAACGAGCTCCGTCACCCTTGTGAAGACATCCAGAGCTTCTTGGTAAGCAGTCTCCGGAGCGAATTCGTCCCTGTCGCTGATCTTCATGAGAATGTCGCGCTCTTTTTTGTCCTTTATCTTTACCGCATTAAAAATGTGCTTCTCGGACAGGTGAACAAACCCTGAGGTCTGTTCATACACTGATTCGATCCATGCTTCATGAACGCCCAAGGTGGTGACCAAATGCTTGTCCGTAAGGCGGTTCCCACTTTTATCTTTGATCCGATCGATTCGCGCTCCGCCGAGCACCTTCATGGCGAACTCGTGAGGCTGATCAACCAAGGTTGAAGCGAAGAACCGCAGGGCGTTGTCCAATTGGAGTCTTATGAGTGGCGCCGCGGCTATCAGGTTTCGTGCTTCGATCAGCATCGCAAAAGCCGAAACAAGGCATAGAGAGCGGTTCAAGACGGCGAGCGCTAGAAAATCCAGCGGATAGAGCTCCTGCACGAAGGTCGCCCCGGCAACTTTCAAATGGCGGGCTCTTAGTTCGAGCAGATTGTTGACAGGTTCACCTAAATTCACAGGGCGCTTGCCTCCTCGAGACGGCACTCGATCACGCCGCGCGTAAACGGACGCGCCGGTTGCCAAAGTTCGCCACCACCTCCAACTCGCCGCCGAGGGCGGCCACATACCGCTGCAACGTGGAAAGTCGGTAGTCCGAACGCCCCTCCAGCCGCGATATCTCCGACTGTGCCTTCTTAAGGGCCTCGGCCAATTCTTCCTGAGTCTTCCCGGCCGCTTCACGCAGTTCCCGTAGGTCCATTTCAAGCAGCTCGCCCTCTACGGCGCGGTCAATTTCCTTGAGCTTCTGCGGCGAGAACCGCCGCGCCCGAATGTCACGCCACGACTTGGTTTTCATTTTCATATATTAAAAATTTAGCAAATACGGCTATCAATAATGATTTAAGGCTCGAATGTCACGTCACCCCGTGGTCTTCATTTTCTCTTCTCCTCTTTCTCCAGCCCGGCCAGATACTCGGCCCAGATCTGCTCCGCACTCGGCACGAAGGTCTGATAGAACCGGTCATCACCGCTTTTATCTCCGCCGAGGAGCAGCACCGCCCGCCGCAGCGGGTCGAACGCATAAAACACGCGCAAAGGATGCCCACCGGATTGAGCCCGAAGTTCGCGAATTGCCTGCGACCCCTTGACGTCGCTGGTATACGGGAAACCAAGCGCCACGCCCTTTTCCTCAAGAAGGCCAACCACGCGCGCAACCGCCTCAGCGTCTTTATCGGTCAGCGCCGAGAGCCAGGCCGCAAATTCCTCTGTTCCCTCAACTTCAACCATTGCCAACGCTCATGTCCCCAGATTATGCCTATGACAGCATATAAGGTCAAGCGCATAAAAGGCTGGCACGCAAGCGGAGCTCGATAACCCACGCGCCTTCCGCCAGCCGCTGCCGGCGTCTACGGCACCTTTGACAGCCGCAGCTTTTTCCGCAGCCGCTCGTTGGCTTCGGCGACCGAGAAGGCCGTTGGGTTGAACGGCCGGCCGATCCACGCCTTCAAGTGCTCGTGCTCCTCATGGCGAGGATCGGAAAGCGCTTTCAGAAATTCCTCGTATCCCGGCACGCCGCCAACATCCTCCGGCGGCGCGCTGCATTCACCGCCCACGCAGACCGGATAAACCGCTCCCGCAGCGGCCGGTATCTGGTCCTCCAACTCCAACACGTGGTGCCAGTTGTCGCCGAAGTCATAGACATACTTGGCGCGCTGCCCGATCGAGAGGCCAAGGTTCCCCAGGCGGACGGTGCGCTCGTCGACAACCTGATGTTCGTCTTCGGGAGCGGGAACGCCGTAGGCCCGGCCGCCTATGGTGAATTCATGCAGGTGGCAATCCTGCCAGTCCATGACGGCTTGGATGACCTTGTGCAGGCGCGCCAGCGTGAA
>JAKAWO010000338.1 GCA_021827255.1 Acidobacteriota bacterium
GCGGCCGATTCAGGAAGGACAGAATTGTAGTAGATCTCCGGCGAGGCGTAGGATGGAAACCGAGGCAGGCGAGCGGGCAGGATTTCAAAGTGCCAGTGGAAGTCGTGTTCTAACGAGGTCCAATGGCCTGGCTTCTCGAATTTGGCCCGACGGTTCGGCGCCGTGTGCAAGACCATCTGGTAGGCTGGCGTGACCGTTTCGATGCGCGACAGAACGGATTTCAGCAGGCGGGCGAGGCGCGCCTGCCGCTCCCACGCCGTCAGGTCTTCCTCAAACGAACAGTGATGGCTCCGCGGCAGAATCCACGTCTCATAAGGGGCGCGCGAAGCGAACGGGCAGAAAGCCAGATGGTGTTCATCCCACTCCACCGTCCGCACTCGCTGCTCCATCTCCTGCTGGACAATGTCGCAGAACAGACAGCGTTCCTTGAGGTCGAAGTGGCGCTTGGCGACCCGCAGCTCATCCACCAGTTGGCGCGGAACAAAAGGCAGGGCGGTGATTTGTGAGTGCGGGTGCTCCAATTCCAGCCCAGGGCCGCACGTCCGGAAAACAGAGACGTACCGGAAACGCGGATCCTTCTTGAGGTCGGTCATGCGAGCCACAAAGGCCCGCAAGACCTCGGCCACGTGCTCCTCATCCAATTGCGGGAGGGAACGGGTGTGCTCGGGGCTTTCGGCCACGATCTCATGAGCGCCGACATTGCGCATCTTGTCGTAAAGCCCTTCACCTTCCCGCTCGGTTGGGCCTTCGATCCGATAGTGGGGCCGCGGGTGGGGCGTCACCCGCACTTTCCATCCGGCGTGATCCCGGCGGTGCTCATAGAGAGTTTGAGGGGTCAAATGCTCCTGCCCAGGGCAAAGCGGACAGAGGGTTTCCGGCCAGCTCCCTTCGCCATCTTCCTGGGCGATCCAGCGCAGGCTCACAGGATCTCGTCGCAGTTCCATCATTCCTCCATCTCGCCCGCAACACGGGTGCCCGAGGAGCGTCCGAGCGAAGCGCCACCCCGGGGGATACGAAGCCCATTTTTTCTGGTGCGCCGCTCGGAGCCTGCCCTGACGCAGGGAGGGAGCAGCGGTCTTTGGTTTTCAGCGGCGTTCGTCGAGCGCCACGCGAGCGCAATCGCGTCTGTCACGTTTATGCGTACTACGACACGAGGGGTGGCCTTCGGGTTATCCGCAACCGGGGAAGCTCGCGAAGATAACCTGTCCGGTCCAGCCGAGATCCTTCATGCCCACTTCTGAGGAATAGTAGGCGCCCACAATCCACATTTTTAGGTTCTGGAAGTGGTCGAAGAGCGTTTCCGCCCTAGCCGGTTGGCCAGCCGCCGGACCAGCCTCGCGAGGCCCACGTCTTCGGAACGCCATTCCCGGCTCATGACCGGCGCCCGGCGGAGAGGTGGACGCAACCGTCAGGATCCGGTTCTGCTGGTCTTCGGTCAGCCTGATGAAGGGTCGGCCGTAGCCGCCGAGAGCCTGGCTTTCAAAAGCCGAGAGCGAGTTCAAAAACTTGCGCTGGTTTTCCTGCGTGTCCACGCTCAGTAGAAGATCAATGAACCGATTCACGTTGGCTTGGCTCGACCCCGGAACGATGCGCTCCGCCAGCGCCGCCAGGGTTTCGCTCTGATGCGGGTCGAGGAACAGCGGCTTCCAGTTCGGTTCGGTCGTCTTGGCGTCGGCTTCGGCCATCCTGCCGCCGTCCATCAGGTGCCCGTGCATCGGATGCGACGCAGCCAGCGCCGGCGCGGCGTATCCCAGGCTCGCGCCGCCAAGAAATTGCCGAACCATCTCGCGCCGATTCATTCCGCGCTTCACCGGATTCAGGATTTTCAGCTCTGACTCGCTTCCCATAACGCTTCACACTCCCCGCTGGCCGCCTTGGAAAAATCGAGTTTCCGCAAGGGGACCCTCGCCGCTCCCGGCTGCCCGGCCCTTTCCATTGCCGCGCATCGTATCACTTCTGTCGGCGCGCAATCAAGGGATTCTCCCTCGGAGCAAAGTGAGGATCGCCTGTCCTCGCCCAGTCGAAGGTGGAAGCTGGCCCACTCGGGCGACGCTAGATCGCGCGTGCCATCATCTTTTTTGTTGGGCCAGCGCCCAACCGAATCCGGAAATGAAAACCGCCAAGCGTCACGTCCGAATCACCGCCAGCGCCGGGGTGAGAACGAACCGGAGCCTGGCGTGGGCCTGGCGCAGGGCGCTCTCGACGCTTTCGGGCGTGTCGCCGCGCGCGAAGATAAACCCTGGGTAGCTCGATCCCTCCGGCCACGGAACCAGCCGCTCGGGCGGGCGAGCCGTGATGACGATCTCCTCAACGCCTCCCACCCTCCGAGCCTCCTCGACCCCTTCCACCCTTTCCAGAATTCCTTCTTCGGAGACAGGAATCATCATCACGCCGGAGGCCGCGGTTTCGCGCTCGATTCCCTCGACCTCCTCGCCGAGCGCGAGCCGAACCAGCAGCTCCTCGAGGGAAATCTTGGCGCCGAGGCTCGGTGATTGGAAGCGCAGCGCGCGCGCGCACAGGCCGCCGATCGGTCGCGCGGCGACCTCCAAAAGCCATACGCCCTGAGCGTTGATTCGTATTTCAGCGTGCAGCGGGCCGTGATAAAGCCCCAGCGCCTTCACCGCCCGCTCGAGCGTTTGAAACACCCGCTGTTGCGCGGCCGCATCGAGGCGCGAAGGCGTCACGTAGATCGTCTCCGCAAAGTACGGGCCTTCGAGCGGATCGGGTTTGTCGAACAGCGCCAGAACTTTCAGGCGGCCGCGCGCCACAAGCCCCTCCATCGCAAACTCCGCCCCTTCGATATACTCTTCGGCTTGGATGTAATCGCTCGTCGCTTGCCGCAGCACGCGCACCTCGCGCGAGCGCAGCAGGTTGCGGATGCGTTCGAAGGCCGCCACGAATTCGGCCGCATGATCCGCGCGAATCACACCGCGGCTCGCCGCAAGCGCCAGCGGCTTGAGCACGCACGGAAAGCCCACCGACGGAGGGCCTGAATTCATCAGCGCGCGCGGGTCGGAGCTCAGCGGATATCGGACGAAAGCCGGAACCTGCAATCCCGCCTCCGCCAGTTTGCGCCGGGAAACGTATTTATCCCGGCACGTGTCCGC
>JAKAWO010000339.1 GCA_021827255.1 Acidobacteriota bacterium
AAGGACCATTCATCTCCGCGCGAAGTTCCGGGCGTTACCCACCAGATGTTGCCGCCTTCATCGGTATGGGCAAGATTAAAGTCGCTCGCCAGGGCGAGGCCTTGCGCGGGATAGCCGGGCTTGAACAGTGGCGCGAGGGCGATGTTCGCGTGGGTCGCCGTGGTAATGGGCCGTCCTTTCCAAGAAGGATTCTCGTACCACTCGACGATGTTCTTCCCAGAACTGAGCGCCAGGATGTCGGGCCGGCCGTCGCCATTCACGTCCGCCACGGCCACCTGATAACCCTCGGGGACGGCGGCTATCTGGTGCGCTCGCCAGCGAACCCGTCGTCCGCTCGCCACCGGCGGTGAATTTTCTCCGCTCAGGCGGGACGCCACAGCCATCCCTGCCGTCGCGCTGACGGCGTGACGAAGAAACTCACGCCGAGTCCTCGAATGCGCGTCTCGAGGCGCGAACCGATTGTCATCGAACATAAGTTGCCTCACGTCGGCGCTGATTTTAAGAGCTCCGGCTTCGCTAAAAAGCCACTCACATCTTAAGAGAGTGCCCGAAGGCGCTGGCGGGTTGCAAGCGATTGTCGTGTCACCCGGTGGAGCGATCCCCGCATAATGCTCCATCCCCCATCGCCTGCGCCCCATCCGCGGAGCGGCAGCGTAATTGGGCCGGACGAGCGCGATCGAGGAGATGCTCCAATACGTATGGGTCGAGGCGAGGAAGGGCCCGAGCGCGTAAAGCCAGTGCCCGATCTTGATTTGTCGGCTGGACCCGAAGAATATCAGGGGATGGGATCCCTTCAATATATAGGGCCAAGGACCCAGACGCTACCTATCAAGCAATCCGCCCGGCTCAAAGGAGGAGCCTACCATGGCCAGAAGATTTGATCTGGTGGCAATAGGCACAGGCTCCGGGGCGGCGAGCGCCGCCGCTCGTTGCCGCCAAGCCGGATGGACGGTGGCTGTTGTGGATCACCTTCCCTTTGGCGGCACCTGCGCTTTGCGCGGCTGCGATCCTAAAAAGGTGCTGGTGGGCGCCGCGCAAGTGACCGATTGGGCTCGGCAGATGAAGGGCCGCGGCGTGCAGTTTGACGCACTCGGGATGGACTGGGCGGAGCTAATGCGCTTCAAGCGCACCTTCACCGACCCTGTGCCCGCATCGCGCGAAGCCGGTTTCCGCCGCAGTGGAATCGAACCGCTGCACGGCCAGGCAAGCTTCACCGGCCCGCGGACTTTGCGGGTCGGCGACGAAGAGATTGAGGCGCGCGCCGTGCTCATCGCGACGGGCGCATGGCCGCGACGCCTCGGCATCCCGGGAGAAGAGCATGTGACCCTCAGCGACCAATTCCTGGACCTCAACTCCATGCCTCGCCGCGCCGTTTTCATCGGTGGCGGCTACATTTCCTTCGAGTTTGCCCATGTCGCGGCGCGAGCCGGCGCCCAGGCCGTCATCCTGCACCGAGGCCAGCGGCCGCTCGCGGGATTCGACCCTGACCTCGTCGCCCTAGTGCTCGACCACACACGGAAGATGGGACTGGATGTCGAGACAGAGACCGCGGTCGAGGCGATAAGCCAGACGCCGTCCGGACTCGAGGTGCAGGCATCCACGGGCGGACAGAAGTGCACGTTTATGTCCGATCTGGTGGTTCACGGCGCGGGCCGAGCGCCCAACGTCGAAGCCTTGAACCTTGCGGCGGCGGGCGTTCAGATGTCGCCCGCTGGCATCCAGGTGAACGAGTATTTGCAGAGCGTTTCGAACCCGGCCGTCTATGCGGCGGGCGATGTAGCCGCTTCCGGCGGGCCGCCGCTCACTCCCGTCGCCGCCTACGAAGGCGGCATCGCCGCGGAAAATCTCCTTCACGGCAACCATCTGAAACCTGCTTACATGGGGATTCCGACCGTGGTGTACACGGTTCCGCCGCTCGCCGCGGCGGGGCTTTCCGAGGCGACCGCGCTCGACCGTGGGCTCAAATTCCGCGTCCATCTGGAGGACACCACCCGCTGGTACTCCTCTCGCAGGACGGCGGCGGCTTGCTCCGGCTTCAAAGTGCTCATCCAGGATCAAACCGATCAGATTCTGGGCGCGCACCTCCTCGGTCCCGAAGCCGATGAGCTGATTAACGTCTTCGCCCTCGCCATTCAGATGCAACTGCCCGCCGCCAGGCTGAAGAGCGTCATTTTTGCCTATCCAACCCATGCGTCTGACGTGGCGTATATGCTATGACCCGCGGCAATCGGCGGACGAGCCGCAGGACGCGGGGGGGGCGCGCCGTGAGCCAGTGACGCCGCACAAGTCAGAAAAATTCTTGTAGCACAATGGCCGCTTCTGGCCGTTGCGGACGTTCCATCCGGAAATGCCGCACGGTCGAACTGCGAGCCTTGCGCTACAACTGGTTTTTTCGGCGATCATACCGGAGGGGCCACACCCGTTCCCATCCCGAACACGGCCGTTAAGCCCTCCAGGGCCGATGGTACTGCGCGGGCGCAAGCAGTGCTTGCGGTCACCGCGTGGGAGAGTGGCTCGTCGCCGGGATTATTTTGAATGACGATTGCCGATTGGTGATTTCCGATTGGCAGTCGCGCCGTAGCGCCGGGCTTTAGCCCGGCACCGAGTCACCGTAGGGGCGGGCCTTGTGTCCGCCCTTTGCTTTTGGGCCAAGGGCCGTTTAAGATGGCTCGGACAAATCGTGCGATATCGAGTTTCCGACCATGCGCGACAGGAAATCGAGCGGCGCAGAATCCCACTGGCGCTGCTTGAGGGCGTTCTTGAAAAGCCCAATCAGGCCGTGCCCGAGCGAGGAAATACAAGGGCGTACCAGTCGACAGTGGAAATCAGTGGTAAGATGTTTCTGCTGCGCATTATTGTGGACGATTCTGTAGATCCTGCAGTGGTCGTCACGGCGTACCGCACGACGAAGGTCGAGAAATACTGGGGGAAGCTTTGAAAGTGACGTACGATCCCGAAGTGGACGTCCTCCGAATCCTTCTGAGCGACACGTCTATTGAGGAAAGTGACGAGGACAAGCCCGGCGTCATCCTCGACTACGACAAGGACGGGAACGTCGTAGGCATCGAAATTCTGGAAGCTTCGAAGCGCATCTCGAAT
>JAKAWO010000019.1 GCA_021827255.1 Acidobacteriota bacterium
GAACTGGTTCGCTAAGAATCACGACCGCCGCTGGGATTTGACCCCCAACAAGGAATTCAGCCTTTCTCCCCAGAGCGTAAAGCTGCTGAAGGGGCTGAAGCGCAACGTCACGATCTACGCCTTCGATCAAAAGAACATGTTCCGAGCGCGCCGCGACCTGCTGGGGGAATATCAAGCGGCGTCGCATGACGTCAAAGTGGATTACGTGGATCCCGACCGCCAGCCGGGACTGGCGCGAGAGTTCAATATCCGCACCTATGGAACGATTGTCGTCCAGTCGGGCAAGCGCCATTTCCAAGCCGCCAGCGCGAGCGAAGCCGGAGTGACGAATGCGCTGATTCGAGTGCTGAAAGGCGAAAAAGACGTTTGCTTTATCCAGGGACACGGCGAACGGAGCCTGAATGGGACGAGCCAGGATGGCTACGACCAGATGCACAAGGCGCTGGGAGATGAGAGCTACCAGGCGAAGACGCTGGTGCTGATGCAGCAGAACGAAATTCCGTCCACGTGCAGCATGATCGTGATCGCCGGACCGAAGCACGACTACCTGGCGCCGGAGATTGCGACGATCAAGAAGTACGTCGAGGACGGCGGCCGGGCCTTCATTATGCTGGACCCCGGGACGGCGCTGCCCAACCTCGAAAACCTGCTCGCGGGCTGGGGCGTGAAGGTCCAAAACGATCTGGTCATTGACCTGAATCCGGTGGCGCAGCTTTTCCAAACCACCCCGGACATGCCGCTGATATTCAGCTATGGATCAAATTCCATCGTGCGGCCTCTGAAGCATACGGCGACGTTGTTCCCGCTCGCTTGCTCGTTCGACATCTCCAAGAACGCCCCTTCGGGGGTGACCGATGAGTCTCTGGCAAATACTTCGGCGGACAGTTTTGGCTACGTGGGATTCAATCCTACCGTCCGCCAGGTTTCGTTCCGGCCGGGCAAAGATATCAAAGGCCCCCTCAGCGTGGCGGTGGCGGGGACGCTTCCGAGCCCGGGCGGCGGCAAAAATGAAGGGCGTTTTGTCGTCTTCGGAACCTCGGAAGTGGCTTCGAACGCCTATCTGGGATTTCAGGGGAATCGCGACTTGGTGATGAACACCGTGAACTGGCTGACGTCGGAGGAAGATCTGATTTCCATCCGGCCCAAGTCGCCGCTGAACCAGCACCTTACGCTCAACGAACGGCAGATGGCGCAGATTCTCTACCTGGGAGTGATTGGATTGCCGCTCGGCATCCTCATCATCGGCGCCGGCGTTTGGTGGCAACGAAGGTGAGGCGAGATGAAGAACCGGTACCTGAAGACTCTGCTCGCTCTGGCGGTGCTGGCCGCGGTGTGGGGTGGCGGCGTCTATTGGAACCGGCGCCTGAAGAAACGGAAGGCCACGGTCGCCCATCGGCAGAAAGTTCTTCCGCTTAAGACTCAGCAAATCGAATCCTTCACGCTGACGCCGCGTACCGGGCCGGCCGTAAGCTGCGCGCGACAAAAGGGCAAATGGGAAATCGTCAAACCACGCCCACTTCCCGCCGACGCGACCAACATCGGCGGGCTCCTCAACAGCCTGACCGACGCCACCGTGCACGAAGTGGTGGAGCCGCATCCCGCCCACCTCAAGGATTATGGGCTTGACCCGCCGGCGGAAACGATTGAAGTGACCACCGACGCTACCCCGCCGACGTTCACCTTGCTGCTCGGCGACAGCACGCCTACCGACAGCGGCCTCTACGCGCAGGTGGCCGGCAAGCCAGCCGTTTTCACCTTGGCCAATTACATGAAAGCGTCGCTTGAGAAGAATCTCTTCGACCTGCGAGACAAACGCGCGGTGACCCTGAACGTTGATCAGCTTCAGGAAATCCAGGTGAGCTCGGGAAAGAAGAGCTACACGCTGGCGAAGAATCCCGAGGGCGCTTGGGACCTGATGCTGCCGCCCGCCGTGCGCGCCGACCACTTCAGCGTGGAAGACATGGTGGACGACCTGCGGAGCCTCCAAATGCAGAGCATCCTGGAGGAAACGAAGGCGAACCTGCCTCGATACGGGCTGAACGCTCCCCAGATGACCATCCGCTTGACGGGAGCCGGGCAGACGCAAACCCTTCTGATCGGAAAGAAGCATCAGGGAAACTACGACGCGATGAACACCTCGCTCGATCCGGTCTTCACCCTCGGCTCCGACTTTTTTGCGGACTTTCACAAAAGCCCGGACCAACTTCGAGACAAGAATCTTTTCTCCTTCTCCACTTTCGACGCGAAGAAGGTGGACATTACAACGCCCAAAGGCCACTGGACCTTCCAGCAACAGAAAAACCATTGGAAGGAAACCGCGCCGAGCAGCAAGAAAGAGCTAAGCGCCAAGGTCGAGGACCTGATTGACCAGCTCAGCGACCTGGAGGCCAAGTCCTTCCCGGCCCAAAATCCCACTGACCTTGCCGCCTACGGCTTGACCCACCCTCCATATCGCTTTGAGGTCACCTACGGCGCCAAGAACCAAACGCAGACGGTGGAGGCTTCGACCGTCGGCGAGCATGTTTACGCTCGACGCTCGACGGATTTGGCGCCCGCGGAAATTTCCAAGTCCGACCTCAGTAAAATAGAAAAAGCGCTTAGCGCCCTCTGATGGACATTCCGCCGCGAGCTCTGATAGAGTCCCAGGGTTTTTGCCCGGCGGGAACCTGCGCCGCGCAGCGGAAGCGCGGAGGGCAGCGCTGAGAAACTCCTTCACGAGGAATTGCGCGGATGCGAATCACGAAAATCGAAACCTGCGTCGTTGAAGCCAATTACGATTGGACGATCATCAAAGTCAAGACGGATTCGCGAATGGTCGGCTGGGGTGAAGCCTTTGTGGCTCCGGGCCTGGCGGGAGTTGCCGCCGAGTTCAACGACGTCCTGGTCGGCGAAGACCCGCGGGACGTTGACCGGCTCTGCTGCTTGATGCGCACGGCCTTTGGCAGCGCCGGGACCGCCAGCATGGGGCTTCACGCGATCAGCGGAATCGAGACGGCGCTGTGGGATATTGTCGGAAAAAGTTACGGCCTGCCGATTTATCAATTCGTGGGCGGCAAGTACCGCGAGCGGGTGCGCATCTACGCCGACTGCCACGCGGGGCAAGGCCTTGCCAGCCTTTCCCCGGTGCTGCTGCCGCGCACGCCCGCCTGGATGTCTGAGAAGAAACGCGGCAAGAAAGCGGAACTCAATCCCAAATATCACGGTGGCCAGAAGTCCGAAGCTTCCGCCGTCAAGCCCGGCGCCTACGCTCGCCGCGCCCTCGAAATGAAGCGCCGCGGCTTTACGGCGCTGAAGTTCGACGTGGACGTTCCCACCGAATATTCACTGGATGATTACAACCGCGCCCTCACTCGGCGCGAGATTGACCTGATGGTCGGCCTGGTGGCGGCGGTGAAAAAAGTTTTGGGCAAGGAAGTGGATCTGGCGGTGGATTGCCACTGGAACTACGGCGTGAATGACGCGATTCGCCTGGCCCGCGCTTGCGAGCCTTACGACCTGCTGTGGCTCGAAGACCCCATTCCGCCCCTCAATACCGATGCCCTCAAGCGCGTGACGCTCGGGACCCGGACGCCGATCGCTACGGGAGAAAATCACTATCAGCGGCATCAATTCCGCGAGCTATTGGAACGCGAGGCGGTGGATATTCTGGCGCCCGATTTTCAAAAAGTCGGCGGCTTGCTCGAAGGCCGCCGAATCGCCGATATGGCGGACATGCACTTCGTCGCCCTCGCCCCGCACAATATCTCAAGCCCCATCGGCACCATGGCTTCCGCGCACCTTTGCGCCGCCATTCCGAATTTCCTGGCCCTCGAGTGGCACGCCGCAGCCGTGCCCTTTTTCGAGGATCTGATGCTTCCGCGTCGCAGCCCCATGATTCAGAACGGCTACCTCACGGTTCCTGACCGGCCCGGCTTGGGCGTCGAGTTGAATGAGGCTGTCGCTTATAAATATCGCAAGCGCGGCGAGCCGTTTTTCGACCGCCCGGCGTGAACGTCTCGCGCGCTGTGGTCCCGTAGAGGGGCTGCGGCACCGCATCTCGGGAGCGCGTGTACGCCGCACGAGGCTCTAGGGCTCTTCGTCGGACGTGAAGTGCTCAGCGAGCCTTTGCAGGAAGTCAGGCTTCAGGGAGGGTACAAGCCTCAATTTTCGAACACTGGCCACGTTCCCCATCAATTTGGAGAATGAAAGGAATCCGCACACCTTTGCAAGCGGAGGGTCGCGCAGGCTAAACGTGGGCCTCAGAATTTCCTGCTCCACTTTGCCCCGCCGGTCATCCGGCGCCACAAGGTATATCTGGATATTTATGTTTGGTTGGAGGGCCAAAAGGTCGCTCATACGAAGCAGGCCCGAGTAGACGGACGTGGTTGCTTCAACTTCGAACGCGGCCACGATGGAGTTGCCCTTCAGCCACAGCACATCGATCAATTCGATCGTTCGGTTGGTGGCTTGATTGAACTGTGTCGGCAGTTCGCCTATCGTGCCGTGTATGCTGCCCAGGGCGACCCCGTCAAACTGCTTCGAGCGGTCATTCCGGGCCACCCAAAGGTCAAACCCCATCTCAGCGCCCAGCGTGAGCAGATGGTGCTGGACTTCCGTGTGCGAAGGCTCGGCTCGACTCTCTAACCCGGAGGCTTGTTCGCGTTCGGCGGTGGTGTCCTCTGCCTCTGGCACACTCACCAATGCCTGCGATTTTGTCCTGCCTCTGGTCCTCTCGATGCGATAGAGGGGTTTGCGGGCCAGCTTTTTGGCATCCACGGGCCGAGCAACCGGTTGGCTCTGCGCGCCACGGAGCAGATCGAGAATGAGCTCGCCGTCCTCGGTTTTTTGGAAGCGGTTTGGGCTCATCCGCACAAACCCCTTAAACTTGCCCCTGTGCTCGGGTCCTTTGAAGAAATCCACGCGGCCTTGGAGTTCGCCCATCGCAACGCCGTGCTCCGGCGATAGGGTTATGAGCGGTTGGACCTCGAGCCGGACCGGAAACTCCTCATCCTTCCAGATGCGCCTTGCATCGTTACTGGGACCGACGACTTCCAGCGCCCCGACCCAGCGCATGACGCCGGTCAGGTAGCAAAGGAGGATGTCGCCAGGCTTGATACGCCGGGCTGCGTGACGCATGCGCGCCCGGAAGCCGGAAATCCTTGCTCCGGCCTCGCGAAATTCATCCCACGTTGTGCCTGTGAATAAGTCGAGCCAGTATGTCACGGCGCCTCTCCGCAGGGATTATACGGCAGAAAGATATTACACCGTTATTCGAGGATCAAAAAGGCGTGCGTTCGGTCCTCACAAAATTCCCGAATCGCCGGCTGGCGCGCACGGAGTATGCGCTCGACCGCGGCAGTGGTACAGTTTCCGGAGCGGACCCAAACTACCTTAGGCGGAAATCCAAACAGGAAGCTCCGCTGATGAAAATCTGAGTCCTTGGAAGCGATTGTATAGCCCCGCTCCCGCGCGAAGGTCCACACCGCCTGGTCGTCGGCGCGCTCCAGCCCCGCTTCGCGGACGTGATCGGAAGAAGGATAGGCGTCGGCCAATGCCTCCACGAGGCGGCTAGAGATGTTCTGATGGAAGAGGAGTTTCACTCTGCGACGGTGGCCAGTTTGCGCTCACGATCGGCGGCGAAGGCAAGGCAGGCCTTGATGTCATCCCCCGTCAAATCGGGAAAGTCGCCGAGGATTTCTTCCTCACTCATGCCGGCTGCAAGGTAATCGAGTACGTCGGAGACGGTGATCCGCAGGCCGCGAATACAAGGTTTCCCTCCGCGTTTCCCAGGCTCGATCGTAATAATCTTCTTGTAGTCCACTGGCTCCAAAGTTAGCCCCCTGAGCGGGTGAAGTCAAGGCCGCCTGAGCTTGTCAAACCTATCGGTTCTTCCACACGGGCTTGCGTTTTTCGATCAGGGCGCGCAAGCCTTCCTGGGAATCCTCGAGCTCGAAGAGCTGATTGAGGTAGATGTCCTGGGAGCGCTTCAGAGCTTCATCAAACGGCCGCCAGGTTCCCTCGAAGATGACCCGCTTCAAGAGCTGCAACACGGGCCCGCTCTGGGCAGAGATTTTTTTGACCAACGCGTCCACGGTGGGCTGGAGTTGCTCGCGCGGAACCACGCGGTTCACCAGCCCCATGGCGAGCGCCTGTTGCGGATTGATGGGGTCGCCGGTCAGCAGAACTTCCATCGCCCGTTTCGGTCCGATGACGCGCGGGTAAACGACCGCGCCCATGGGCGGAAAGACGCCCAGCTTGATTTCCGGCTGGCGGAACTGAGCGCGCTCGGTGGCAATGACGAGGTCGCAAAAAGCCGCCAGCTCGCTGCCCGCTCCGGAGGCGATGCCATCCACGATGGCGAGCACCGGTTTTGAAATCTCGTTCATGGAGCGAAAGACGTTGTGGAAAGCGTCCATCATCTGGAAGACAAGGTGGCTCGAGTAACCCTCCGCGCCAACCCCCAGGGAAAAGTAACCCTCGCACTCCGGCGAAGCGTCCAGCAGGACCAGGCGAACGTCGTCGCGCGCGTTCAGCTTTTCGATGGCGTCGGACATCTCCCGGAGCATTTCAATGTTCATGATGTTCTGTTTGGGGCGGCGCATGGTGAGACGGGCGACGATTCCAGAATCATCCCACCGTATAAATTTGTACTCTTTCTTTTCCTCCGCCACTTTGGGCGGGACTTCCGCGTTCAGATCCTGTGGGTCATGATCATCGGCCATAGCTTCCTCCGAGCGGCGCATCGTGGGCGCGCGCTTCGCCCTCTAAGAGAGGCTCTAGTTTACTACGGCGGCGCGCCGGCTTGTACTCGAAACCACTTCTATGTCGCACACCCCACCGCAGCGGGATCCGAGGGGACGGAATGGGCGCTCCAGCCGCCGCCGGCTCTCGGGTTTTCTGGGGTGGGGATAAATTCGCCCGGCAAGGCTTCGGCCCTCCACCGTGAGGACGATAGCGAGACTTCGTGATTTTGCGCGCCCGCCCTTCCCGGAACGCGCCAAGTGGAAGCCCATTTCGTGATAAGGTCAGCCTGTCGGAGCAAGTGTAACGGCGCCTGATTGCACCTCCAGGAGCCGAACCCGTGGGGAAACGGCAGCTCCCCCTGAGCGAGGCGCGCGTTGGCCAGGTGGCATCTCGAGTTACTGCGGCGCTCGGAGTGGATTTCGGTGGTGGGCCTTCTGCTGATCACCGCCCTCGGTTTTCACTTCCCGCTTTCTGGCCGGCGTCGGCGGCAAATGACACTGCTGACCGCTGCGCTCATCGCTCTGATCCTCTTTCTTCCGGAGGCTCAGCGTTTGGGTTTCCCGCGCGCCCTTTCCGCGTTGCGGGATTGGCTGCCGGTTCTTCCGATTATCTTGGGATACCACGAAAGCGGATGGATGACCTTTCCCCGCGCCGACCGGCGCTGGGAGCGCGTGTTTTTGGCGTGGGATGATGCGATAATTCGTAAGGCGCCGTTTCGGTTCTTGCGCCGTCCCCTGCCCACCTGGCTCGACGCCGCGCTCGAAATCTCCTACTTACAGTGCTATCCCATTGTCCTTTCCGGCGTTCTCGCCCTCTATCTGGCGAGGCAAGGGCAATGGGCCGATCAATACTGGAGCGTGGTCCTGCCCGCCATTTTTGCGTGTTACGTTCTCACGCCCTTCTTCCCAGCCCAGCCTCCGCGCAAGATGTTAGGACGCCGGGATGAACTTCGGGAAAGCCTCTCCGTTCGGAGACTGAATTTGCGGGTGCTGGATTGGGGCAGCATTCAGGTCAATACGTTTCCGAGCGCCCACGTGGCCGGCGCCATGGCGATGAGCTTTGCGATGATGGCGCACCTGCCCGCGGTGGGCATTTTTTATCTTGCGGTCGCAGTGGGGATCGCGCTGGGCGCAGTGCGAGGCGGCTATCATTACGCCGGGGATGCGGCGTTCGGAGTCATCGTCGCCGCTCTCGCCTTCGTGGCCGCCGTGGCCCGATGAGGCCTGGCACTCGAGGGGCGCTCGAAGGGTGGATGACACGGGCCTCAACTTGGGCTATGATGGGTAAAGTCGAGAGGGTAAATGAGCCGCACCGCCATTTTATCCAGCGCGCTGGCGCTCCTGACCGGGGGAGCGTTGTGGGGAGCTCGCGCCCGGCCCATCTATAACGAACACGCCGATGCTCGCCAGCTTATCCGCGCCGCCGTCGCCAGAGCCTCCAGGAACGGCACGAACGTGGTGCTGGTTTTCGGCGCCAACTGGTGCCCAGACTGCCATGCGCTGGATGCGCAGATGCGCAAGCCGGAACTAGCGCGGCTGATCGCCCGCGACTTCATCATCGTCAACATTGACGTCGGCCGGTTTGATAAGAACGTGAGGCTGGCGGCGAAATATGGCGTGCCGCTCCGGCGCGGCATTCCGGCGCTGGCGGTTCTCAACTCCCACGGCCAATTGCTCTATGCCATGAGCCAGGGCCAGTTCGCCAACGCCCGCACCCTGAGCTACCCGGCTTTCCTTCAATTCTTCTGCAAATGGGCGCCAAAGAGATAGCGAGCCGCAAGGCTCAGCTTCAGGAGATGCCATGCGTTTCCAACACACCCTGATGATTTTCGCGGGTCTGATTCTTTCTGCGATTCCGGTTTGGGCGCAAGCGAAGTTTCCGAGCGTTCCCACCGCTTACACCGCCACCATGGTGATGCGCAGTTCGACGACGAGCCGGGAAGTGGTCCAGAAGATTTACCGCAATGGCGACGAATTGCGAACACAGCTCGAGATGAACGGCAAGCCTTCGGCGAGCTACAGCGTGGTCCTGATGGATCGGCATCAAGCGTACATGGTTATGCCCCAGGCTCACATGTGCATGAGCATTCCGCTTTCACCGCAACTCAGCTCCGCAGCCTTAATGCAGGAGGGCGAGAGCATGTCTTCGGTCGCCGACGCGGGCGCAGGCACCGCCCAAGGCCACCTCTGCGACATCAAACAGGTCGTTTACCATCCCAAGCAGGGCATGCCGTCAAGCGCTAGGATCTGGCTGGCGAAGGACCTCCGGAACTTTCCGGTCAAAGAAGTCATCACCGGACCGCACGGCGAAACCACCACGATCACTTACAAGGACATCCAGCTCAACGCGCCGGATGCGTCGCTCTTCGCAAAACCTTCCAATTGCCGCGCCATGCCGAGCTTCGGCGGAATGCATGTCCCGCGCCCTTGAAGGC
This sequence comes from Acidobacteriota bacterium, assembly GCA_021827255.1. Taxonomy (GTDB): domain Bacteria; phylum Acidobacteriota; class Terriglobia; order UBA7540; family UBA7540; genus JAKCCV01. The sequence continues at coordinate 9,158 of JAKAWO010000019.1, forward strand.
TTGAAGGGAGATTTCGAAGGGCTTCCGCGCGGGGCGACGTCGGCATGAGCGCCCAGCCTCGGGATGGTCATTGGATTTTTCAGGACTCGAGGTCTTTCATTAGGTCTTCGCCGGATTCAAACTCTTTGACCCTGCCCTGAGCGATGTCCTTGTCGGCCTCTCGCTCCTTCGCTTGCCACTCCGGCGCCCAAAACCAGAGCTGGTCTTTCGGAACCGCTTGCGCGGGAACCATCTCCACCGCGTTGCCCGCCAGCCTCACCCGCAAGTGGTCGCCCTTGCAAATAAGATTTGACAACACCATATTTCGTATTATTATGGTTAGTAGGAGGTGAATATTATGAGTAGTTTAGATATCGATGGTCTAGAAAAATTCAGGTCGGAACTCGAGGCCCAGATTCCCGAGAAAGAAACGCTGCTACGGCGGTTGGCAGAGGAGATTGCTGACCTGAAGGGAAAACTAGAAGCCGCCACCCGTTTGATCGGCCGGAACGGCAGCCGCCCTAACGACCAGACATCCCCGCCGGCGATCGAGGCCGAGACAATACGCCCATCGGTGGGGGGCGCTGGCCAATCCGGAAAACAACGCTTTACACCCGTCTACTATTACTGGCCAGCGATTCTTCAGAGTCTGATTGAGCTGGGGGGATCCGCGCGTGGAGATGAAGTGATCGAGCGTGTCGGCAAAAGGCTTGATAAGATTCTGACCCGAGCCGACCGGGAGATGTTGCCCAGCGGCACGGACGTACGCTGGCGAAACCGCATTCAGTGGCAACGATACAACATGGCCCGGCAAGGCCTGCTCCGCGACGATTCGCCGCGTGGTACTTGGGCAATCACCGAGAAAGGCAGAGAGTGGCTTGAAGACCTCAAAAAGAAAATGCCTCCAGGCCAACGGGAGTGACTGAACTCGTGTTGTAGGGCTACGACGCCGCCTGGCTGGCCCCGCGGCGTTGGAGGATTTCGATGTAGATGTTCACGAGGGAGACGGCGGCAGGGGTGACGCCGGGGATACGCGCGGCCTGGCCGAGCGTGAGCGGGCGAACCTTAGTGAATTTCTCCACCACCTCGCGCGAGAGGCCGGAGATTTTGCGGTAATCGAAGCCGTCGGGAATGCGGCGGGCTTCAGCGCGCTTCATGCGCTCGACCTGCCGCTCTTGCTGCTGGAGATAGCCCTCGTACTTGAAATCGGTTTCCAGGCGCCGCGCTTCCTCGCGCGCAAAGAGGCTGGAAGCACCGTCCTGGCCTCCGAGCGGCGCGAGGCCCTCGGCCGCCAAAGCCTCTTTAATCCAGGCGGTCAAATCCTCCGCATTGATTTCCGCGCGGCGAAGCAGTTGCGCGCCGGTCAAGGGCGCGGGCGCGAGAAGTTGGCTGCCGCTCAGGAGTCCCAGCTTGGCGTAAATCTCGCGTCCAGCGGGAGAGCCGGGACCGAGGCGCGTCTCGAGCAGAAACTTTGCGGCGGCGGAAATGCGTTGCTGTTTTTCGAGAAACGTTTCGTACTCTTTTTGTTTGATGATTCCCGCCTTGTAGGCGAGCGGCGTCAGGCGCTCATCGGCGTTGTCAATCCGCAAGCGCAGGCGGAATTCCGCGCGCGAGGTGAACATGCGGTAAGGCTCATCCACGCCCTTGCTCACCAAGTCGTCAATCAGGATGCCGGTGTAGCCTTGGGAGCGGTCAATGACGAGCGGCTCGCGGCCTTGGACGCCGAGCGCGGCGTTGATGCCGGCCATAATGCCTTGGCAAGCCGCTTCTTCATAGCCGGTCGTTCCGTTGATCTGTCCGGCCAGAAACAGGTTCTGGATTTTCTTTGTCTCAAGCCACGGAGTGAGCTCAGTCGGCTGCACCATGTCGTATTCGATGGCGTAGCCAGGGCGAATCATTTCCGCATTTTCAAGGCCCGGAATGGATTTCACCATCGCGATCTGCACGTCAATGGGCATGGAGGTGGACATGCCGTTGACGTAAATCTCATTTGTGTCGAGTCCTTCGGGTTCGAGAAAAATCTGGTGGTGCGGCTTGTCGGCGAATTTGACGACCTTGTCCTCAATCGAAGGGCAGTAGCGCGGGCCGAGACTCTTGATCTGGCCGGAATAGAGGGGCGAGCGGCGCAGGTTCTCGCGGAGGACGCGGTGCGTTTCGCCGTTGGTATAAGTGATCCAGCAGACGGTTTGCGGCTGGGTGATGGCGCGCGTGCGGAAGCTGAACGGCGTGGGAAGGGGATCGCCGGGCTGGACTTGGAACTGAGAGAAGTCAATGGTGCGCGCGTCAAGCCGCGGAGGCGTGCCGGTCTTGAGGCGGCCGACCTCGAAGCCCAGCTTCCGCAAGGCCTCGCCCAGCATCACCGAGGGCGGCTCGCCCGACCGGCCGGCGGCGTAGGTCTGCTCGCCACAATGGATGAGGCCGTTCAGGAATGTCCCGGTGGTGATGACCACCGCGCCCGCCTCGACCGCGCGGCCATCGCGCAGCCGGACGCCCAGAACGCGGGGCCGGCGCGAATCATCCCTCGCTCCGCTCGCGCCCTCCAGGATCAGGTCCACCACTTCGGCCTGCTTGATGCGCAGGTTCGGCTCCGACTCGAGCACCTGGCGCATCTTGATGCGATAGGCTTTTTTGTCCGCTTGCGCGCGCGGCGACCAGACGGCCGGGCCGCGGCTGCTGTTCAACAGGCGAAACTGAATGCCGGTCGCGTCAATCACCTGACCCATCACGCCGCCGAGCGCGTCCACTTCGCGCACCAGGTGCCCTTTGGCGATGCCGCCCACGGCCGGATTGCACGACATTTGGCAAATCAGATCGAGATTGATCGTGGCGAGCGCGGTCTTCAGGCCCATGCGCGCCGCCGCCATCGCCGCTTCACAGCCCGCGTGCCCTGCGCCTGCCACCACGACATCGTATTGCTCAGTGAAGACCCCTGCCATTGCTGCCTCGATGCTGCCCGCGTTTAGCTGCTTATTGTAACAGTTTCTTTAACGAGACGGTGGCGCATCCTGGCTCTGAATGGGCAAACCGTGGTGGGGATTGGATGCGCTCGTTTAGAACCGTCCGCGGAAATCGAAGAGGTCTTTCAAGGCGAGGTTCCAGCCGGGGAACTGGCGGCTCGAAAGCGTCTGGCCGGGCGTCAGGATTGCATCCACCAGATATTTGTTGCCTTCGAGCTTGAGGATTTCGACGGTTTTCGCCTGCGCATCAATCAGCCAGACTTCGAGCACGCCCGCTTCGGCGTACAGCGCAATCTTGGTAGCGCGCTCGTGCGCGGCGGTCGAGGGCGACAGCACTTCGACGACGAGGTCGGGCGGTCCGGCAATGTACTCCTCGAGAATAATTCCAGCCTTGGCATTGGAGACAAAAATGAGGTCGGGCTGAACGGCGGTGTCAGAGCTTAACCGGACATCCAGCGGCGCAATGGCGGCTTCGCCGCGCGGGTTCGCGTCCAGATAGGACACAAGGCTCTTCGCCAAATTCAGAACGATGAATTGGTGCCTGGTAGTTGGCGACGGCGTCCAATGGACCTCCCCGCGGATCAGCTCGTAGCGTTTGCCGTCATCGGGAAGCTGGCGGAACTGCTCGTAAGTCAATTTGGGAATGGCTTCAGCGCGCACGGCAACATCATACACCTGCGCCCATCCGCCGGCCGGCCCAACGGTTCCACGCCAAATAGAGGGGAATGCCGGTGAGGACGATGCCAAGCCCGCCGAGCGATTCGAGCGGCCTGGAAACGACGGTGTTGATGACAATCGCCGCTGCGATCAGGATAAACGCCAAGGGAAGAAAAGGATAAGCGGGAACGCGATAAGGACGGCGCAAGTCCGGACGGCGGCGGCGAAGAACGATCACGGCAAAGATCGCGGCGCCGGAAAAGACCCACATGGTGAAGACGACGTAGGTGTAAAGCTGCTCAAAACTTCCGCTCAGCGCCAGCACGGATGACCACACGCCCAGCGTCACGAGCGCGCCCGTGGGCGTTTGATATCTTGGGTGAAGGCGCGAAACGGATTCAAAGAACACGCGGTCGCGCGCCATGGCGTAATAAACGCGGGAAGAAGTGAGGAGCGTTCCGTTGAGCGCGCCAAAGATGGAGCATAGAATCAGCGCCGAAACGAAGACGGCCCCGCCCGGGCCGATCAACAGGTTCATGGTGGTGGCGGCGACGCGTTGGTGCTCGGCGAGCGCGCCGAGCGACATCACGCGCAGATAAGCGGCGTTTGCGCCCAAATAAGCGCCGATGACGATCAGCGTTCCGAGAAGAAAACCGATGGGCAGCGTGCGGGAAGGATTCTTGATCTCACCGGCGTTGTAGGAAAGCTGGTGCCAGCCCTGGTACGCCCACAGGACGCCCACCAACGCCACGCCAAAAGAGCCGACACTCGTGTGGAAGGTGGGCAGCGGATGGGTTCCGGCGAGCGGGGAAGTTTTGCGGATAAAGATGGCGCAAGCCGCGATCAGAGCCAGGCCGGCGAGCTTGGCTATCGTAAAGATCCCCTGCACGGCGGTTCCTTTTTTCACTCCCAGGATGTTGATGAAAGTGAGGACGGCAATGACGGCGACCGCGATCAACTTTTGCCCGGCGGCGGTAAGCGGCGCGAAGGTGGCGCTGTAAATGCCGAAGGCGACCGCCAGGGTGGCGGCCGAGCCGGCGTCAATCACCAACAGCGAAGCCCAGCCAAAGAGAAACGCGGCCAGCTTTCCGTAGGCTTCCCGGAGATACACGTAGATACCGCCCGCTTCCGGCATGGCCGCGCCGAGTTCCGCCAGCGAAAGCGCGCCCGCCAGCGCGAGCACGCCGCCCACAATCCAGACCCAGTAGAGAGCTTGAACGCTGCCCACTTGCCGCGCCACGTTGTGAGGAACGAGAAAGATGCCGGAGCCGATGATCGTCCCGATGACAATGACCACTGAACCCATGAGGCCGATCTCGCGGGGCAGGGAAGCGGGAGACGCGGCGGATTCGGAGGAGGCTGGGTTTGTCGGCATCGGCGAACAATCCTTGGCGCTTCGCCCCGATCCAGGAGCTGCGAAATGCGAGCGGCTCTCCGGTTTCGGGGTTTACGGAGCCGGGGCGGGTCATTATACTGGACTCGGTCAGGCAGACTCAGAAAAGTTTTACGCTTGATCTTCGAGGGCCATCGGGCATGGTGACAACGCCTCCTTTTATTCCGGAACGATTTCGGAGCAGCGCGGCGCTGGTGGTGGGTGGGGCGCAAGGAATCGGCAAGGCGATTGCAGCGCGGTTGGCGCGCGAAGGCGCCGACGTGGCCATCGCCGACATTGACCGCGCCATGATGGCCCGAGCCGTGAAGGAGATTGCCGGCGAGGGCGGCAACGCGCGCGGTTTTTTTTGCGACGTCGTGCAGCCCCGTTCGGTGAGCCGAATGGTGCAGCGGGCGATCCAATGGAAGGGGCGAATTGACATCCTGATGTACGTGGCTGGAGTCGGCAAGCCGGTTTCGTATTTGAAGATGGACGAGCGCCATTGGGATGCGACCGTGGATACGAATCTCAAAGGCGCGTTTCTGGTATCGCGCGCCGTGCTGCCGCAGATGGTCGAGCGGCGTCAAGGTAAGCTGGTTTTCATGGCCTCCACTAACAGTTGGGACGCGGAGGCGGAGCTCGCTCCCTACAACGCTTCCAAGGCGGGACTGTTTCTTCTCGCCAAGACGCTGGCGCGCGAGCTCGGACACTACGGGATCAACTCGAATGCGATCGGCCCGGGATTGATCCGCACGCGCCTGACGGCGCCGCTGCTCAAAAGCAGAAAATTCATGAAAAAATATGAGAACCTCATCCCGCTGGGGCGGGTTGGAGAGCCGGAGGACGTCGCCGGCCCGGCGACGTTTCTCGCCTCGCGCGACGCCGACTACATCAACGGCGTGTTGCTTTTTGTGGACGGCGGCCAACTGGCTTGAGGGTTTGAAAGGCGGCATTTTTTGTGGCGGCGCTGTCCGTTCGCTCTGCTCAACGCGGGCTCTCAAGGCCAGGAGCCGCCGGTGGAAACACTGCCGCCGGCCGCATCGTGGTGTTTTGCATCTCTTAAATAATTCATGAGGAGCTAGAATGAGAAAAGCCATCAAGCCAAGCAATGCGCCGCGGCCGCGCGGGCCTTATTCTCCCGCCATTGTCGCCGACGGTTTTGTGTTTGTGGCGGGGCAAGCCGCGATCAATCCGGCGACGGACCAACTCGAAACCGGCGACATCAAGTCGGAAACTCGCCGCACGCTCGAGAATATCAAGGCCATTTTGGAGGCGAGCGGAAGCTCGATGAAAGAGGTGGTGCGAGTGGGCGTGTTTCTGGCGGACATCGGCGACTTTGAGGGGATGAATGAGGTTTACAAAGAGTACTTCCCGGAAGAACCGCCGGCGCGGACCACCGTCGGCGCAACCTTGCCGGGCATCAACGTCGAGATTGACTGCATTGCGCGCGTAGCCGCTCCAGCAAAGCGCTAGGGAAGCGTGGCAGCCGGGGCGCGTGGCGCCGCCATCCGGCCGGCCATGACGCCGGCGCGGCGGAGGCGTTTCATGCGTTGGGACGAACTTTCGACGCCCGCTTTGACCGTGGACGCGGACGTTTTGGACCGCAACCTGCGGCGGATGGCGGATTACTGCCAGTCGCACAGCCTGGGACTGCGTCCGCACACCAAGACGCATAAGATTCCCGAAGTCGCGCGCCTGCAGGTGCGTTATGGCGCCATCGGCCTGACGGTGGCGAAAGTGGGCGAAGCCGAAGTCATGTGCGGGGCGGGACTGGACAACATCCTGGTCGCGTATCCCGTCATGGGGCCGAAGAAGCACGAGCGCCTGGCGGCACTGGCCCTGAACCATTCGATGCTTGTTTCGCTCGACAGTGAAACGGTCGCCGAAGCGCTGGCGAGCGCGGCGAAGCAGCAAAGCGCCACGATCGGGGTGCTGGTGGAATTTGACGCCGGCCTGGGCCGTTGCGGGCTCGAGCCGGGGCCGGGGCTGGTGGACCTGGCCCAAAAGATCATGCGGCTTCCGTCTCTGCGGTTCCGAGGGCTGATGTGCTATCCAGGGCAGGTCAGCGGTAGCGCAGAAGCTCGCCAGCGTGAGATCGCCCGCGTGGTGGAGAAAGTGGAGCGCGCGCGCGCGGCGTTTCGCCAGGAGCAAATCCCAGTTGAAATTGTTTCCGCCGGCTCAACCCCTTCGGCGTTTCAGTCGCATCTGATTCCCGGCCTAACAGAAATCCGCCCCGGCACTTACGTCTATAACGACATGAACACGTTCTATCAGGGCGCGTGCGCTGTAGAAGACTGCGCGGCGCGGGTGGTCACGACGGTCGTCTCAACCGCCGTCGCCGGAGGCGCCATCCTGGACGCAGGATCGAAAACGCTCTCCTCCGATCCGCTTCGCTTTGGGCCGGCTTCGGGGTATGGTTATATCGTGGAAGCGCCGGATGCGCCCATTGTGAAGTTGAATGAGGAGCACGGTTACGTGGACATGCGGCGGGCGCCGCGTCAGTTAAGGGTGGGCGACGTGGTCAGCATTATCCCCAATCACGTTTGCACCTGCGTCAACATGCACGATGAGATTTTTGTGGTCCGGCAGGGAATGGTCGAGAGAACTTGGCGGGTGGCGGCTCGGGGCAAGATACGTTGAAGGGAACGGGGCGCGCAGCCGGGCCGGCTCCTCTGGAAATTCTTGGTCAGCGGTGAGGGGTTCTTCATGGCCGGCGGCCAGAAAAAGGAGGATCTATGGCAAGCGATGAAAAACTCTCCATTACGCGATTGATTGCGGTCCCGGCGGTGATTACGCTGGCCGTCACACTGCTCCGCCTGGCAGGCGAACTGGAACATTGGGGAATGCCGTGGTTTGGCAATCGGGCGGGCGGCGAAGGGGCGGTGGTGGGGATTAGCTGGCTGCCGTTTGTTTTTGGGCCGTATTTCGCCATCAAGCTGGCGAAGGCAGGGCATGGCTGGCAGAGCGGAGGAAAAGCGTGGGGATTCCTGGCGCTCGGATTTGCGATTTTGGCCGGAGGCGGGGCGTTGGCCGGCACGTTTATTCACGGGACTATGCCGGCGCTGGGTGTCGTCGGTTTTGCGCTTATTCTGGTGGCGGCCTTTGTGCCCAGAATTGGGTGGCGGGCGTTGGGCCGGACGCTCATCGCATACGCTTTTGCCGCCCGCGTGCCCATCCTCGTGATCATGTTTCTCGCCATGCGGGGGAACGGCGGAGCCGGCTGGGGCACTCATTATGACGCCATGGATGCCGATATCGCCCGCTTGCCTTTTGCGGAAAGGTATCTTTACAATGCCTTCTTGCCTCAGATGACTTTCTGGATTGGGTACACGGTCATCATCGGCTCGCTCGCGGGCCTCGTTGCGGCCGCCGTCACGCGCGCTGGCAAGCGGCCGGCGGCGAATCCAGCAGGAGCCTGAGTGCGTCAGTGCCCCCGCGCGGAATTCGCCCTTGTGGCCGCGCCCAGGCTCTCGCTGGACACGGGCGGAAGCGACTTTTCATACTGGAAACAGCATTGCCGAGACGCGGCCACTGAGGGCAAGACGGTGCAACCGAAAACCCGCTTCTGGAATCATAACAGTCAGGAACAGTTA
>JAKAWO010000340.1 GCA_021827255.1 Acidobacteriota bacterium
CGCAGTGCAGCCGTTTTTTGGCAAGACATCGCCGGGTGGAGCGCATCCCGTTCTACGACACGGCGGGGAGCGTGAAAATGCTGGCCGAGCGGCGGTTGCCGGGCGCGGCCGCCATCGCCAGCCGAGTGGCGGCCTCGGCTTACGGGGCGCGGGTCCTGATGGCTCACCTCGAAGACCATCAGGAGAATTTCACCCGCTTCCTTCTGCTCTCGAAACGAGAGAGCGTTTCGCCCCAGGCGAACAAAGTCTCCATCGTTTTTTCCACGCGGAACGTGCCGGGCGCGCTGTTCAAATGCCTCAGCGTTTTTGCGCTGCGGGACATTGATCTGCAGAAAATGGAATCTCGCCCTTTGCGCGGGCGTCCTTGGGAATATTTTTTCTACCTCGATTTCGCCGGAAACGCGCGGGAGGCGAAGTGCCGCAACGCGCTCTCCCACTTGCGCGAGGTGACGAACTTTCTTCGCGTGCTGGGCTGCTACGAGAGCGCGACGCGCTGAAGAGGCGCCCGGGCGGCGGTCTGGCCTTGTGGCGGCAGCCCTCGCCCCGGTTGCTGCGGCGGGATTAAACTCTTAAAGGAGGGGCGCGCGTCGGGACGGCCGGCGGGGGGAGAAATTTCAGTGTTCGCCAGGCGCAAGATGGGAAGTCGTCCAATCCATCGCCCTCGAAGGGAGCGCGGACTTTGGCTCCAGAACCCACGGCGCCGGAGCGGCCGGCGCGGGCAGTTCTGGAGCGCGGCAGCTCTGCTGGGATTCGCGGTGCTGGCGGGCGCCGCGGTTTCTTTTGCTCAATCAACCGGCAACACGGTTCCCGACATGAGCGGGCGATACGACTTTCTGACCTCGGAGAATACGCTGGCGATTCTGCAAGAGGACACGACGCTCAAGGGTTACATTGACGTGTGGCAGGGCCCGCACGCCTCCGACACCATCTTCAGTTACAACCTCACGATCGGCTCGCGGCGCGGCAATCAGGTTGAATTCAGGACGCAAAAGATCCATGAGAAATATTACCGTTTCTCGGGGACCGTCGAGCGCGGCAAGGGCAAGGCTCCCGGGGACGCCGATTATCTTGAGTTGACCGGAGAACTCGAAACGGTGACCGCGAATTCGGTCACAAACCAAAAACAGACCGAGCGCCAGCGGGTGATTTTCAAAATGAAAGGCCGCCGCCAGGCGGAACAACCGTAATCGGGCGAGAAGAGCGTAGAGCCGTTCCGCCGGAACGTCTCAAGGAGACGCCCCCGCGGGGCGTCCCGACAAGCCACAAACACAAAAGCACCGTCGCGGCGACCAGCAGGAGAGCGGGCGCGGCGCTAAAGAAGCTTGCGGCGCAGACGCACCGCCGTACCCGCCCACAAATTACTGGATGGGAGGCTTCGAGGCAAGGAGGCGCGCTCGCCAATCTTCCAATATGTTGAGGATTTCCCTGATCGTCTGGGAGGCTGGCACCTCGTCCCCGTACAGCCGCCGGCTCTGCCGCAGGTCCTCAGCCGCCATGGCGAACACGCTATCCGCGACATAGCGCTCGCTGGGCGTCGTGCTGGGCATATGTGCGCCCTCGTCCAGCTCCGCGAAATAATGGGCCGCTTGAGCGCGGGACTCGCCCGCCCGGAGCTCCGTCTTGAGCCCCAGGATTGCGAGGCTGACGTCCTGATAGGCTAACTTGCGGCGCATTAGGATGCGTTGCACGAGCCGCCCGTCGCCCACTGAAGACCCGTCCGCGAAGATCGCTGCGCCGAAGAGTTGGCCGGGGGCCGTCCCCGGCTTTTGGCAGCGCCGCCAGCCACCCCAGAGGAGAAGATGTGTCGTTTCCCCCGGCTTGACAGACGGCATATGCTCGCCACCCGTCACCACCTGCCATGGCGCCAGGTGGGTGAGCGCGGCGATTCCCCACGTCGAATCTTCCCACGGAGCGACCAGCGACCGCCCCGCCGGGTGGTATGTTGACGTGCGGGCAGGGCAGCTAAGCGCCAGCGCGGTGAGGGGCTGGCTCGAATTGTTTGTCACCCTGAGCGTCTGCGCGCCGTCGCGGAAGGTGCGGACCGCAAGCGTGACGGGCGGGCTTTGGGCCGGTAAAGTCGCGACAAAGAGCAACAGACCGGCGCATAGCGGCACCGGAGAGAACGTCCTGTTCATCCCGTCCTCCCCACTTTGGACTGGCTGAGTCCGCCCGTCCTTATCCGAGCAGCTTGAAGGTAAGCCATGTCAGATGCTCACGGTCCAGTAGCGGAGGGTTTGGACTGGTACAGGCGCCGCCGTCGTACTCAAGGCCCCATTGCAGGGTGACGCCTGTGTTCCCGCACTCATCGGTCCCGGAACAAGAGCTGCCGTCTTCGAGGTAGTTGAGAAAGTCATTGAGGCACGGCTCCTGGCTGAGGGAGCCCGAGTCGAGAGAGCCGCACCCTGCGCTGGCGCAAATCTGACCTCGCGCTCTCCGCGCCAAGAGCACCCACGCCGCCCAGATTGTTAGCATCGCCGCTACTGTTATGAGGAGCGATTTGAACATTGTGGCGCCCCCTTGCCTACGCTGGTTCCTCACTCAGGGACCGCCCGGCCCCACAGCGTTCGCCGGGGCGGGTGGCCCCTCCTACCGTGAATGCTGGAGCGATACCATTTTAGGGGGATAGATGTCAAGAGAAGTATTTTCTTTAGAATGAATAAGGCCCGAGGTGCGCAGTCTGCAGTGCTGCCCGCACCCGCGCCGCGGAGATCAGAGGCGAACGCGAGCCTTGCGGCGCAGACGCTCGAGCCGATGGGAAAAACGTTCGACCCGGGAATAAGGATTCGAGCGATCGCGGAGGCGGTCGAGGGCGGCCTGGGTGAATTCGGCGGCCGTCCGAAAGTCGCGCTGGCGGTGCTCGTAATGAATGGCCAGTTGCTCGCAAGCCTCAATGGAATCCGGCGTCCGACGCCGGACGATTTCGCGCCACAGCTCGACCGCCGTCGCAAAATCGCCCTGACGTTTATATTGCGCGGCCAGATGCGCGAGGGCGCGCGGCTCGACGCTCTCCGGCAAACCGCGGTCGAGCGCCTTGCGGCAGGCGACGACAGCGCGTTCACGCTCGCCGGCGCGGT
>JAKAWO010000341.1 GCA_021827255.1 Acidobacteriota bacterium
AAGGATCGTGGCTGGCCTTCTCCACTTGGGTTTGGCGCCCGAGGTGCGTTAGACTGGCAATTGGAAGAGCGCGAACATGAGCGAGCCAGACATTCTCAATGAGCGAGTTGAACTCAAAGTCTCTGATGGCACGGCGATGGCCGGCTATGTGGCCCGGCCGCACGATCATGGACCCCATGCGGGGATAATCGTCCTACAGGAAGCCTTTGGCGTGAACTCCCACATTCGCCATGTCGCCGAGCGTTTGGCTCAGGAAGGCTTTGTCTCCATCGCGCCGGAGCTTTTCCATCGCACCGCGCATGGCTTCGAAGGGGACTACATGAACTTCCAGCCCGCCATGCCGCACATCCGCGCCATGACCGCGGAAGGAACTGAAGCCGACCTGCGCGCCGTGTTCGACTGGCTGCGGCAGGCGCCGGGTGTTTCAGCGATCCACTCGATGGGATTCTGCATGGGCGGCCGAGTTTCTTTCCTCGCCAACAGCATTCTTCCACTCCAGAGCGCGGTTTCGTATTACGGTGGCGGCATCGCTCCGGAGCTTCTGCCTCGCGCTGCGGCTCTTAAGGCGCCGATGCTGTTCTTTTGGGGCGGTCGGGACAAGCACATCCCACCCGAGCAACGCCACGCCGTGGTGGATGCGCTGAGCGCCGCGGGCAAGTCATTTATCAACGTTGAATTCTCCGAGGCCGATCACGGCTTCAACTGCGACGAGCGCCCTTCCTACCATCCCCGTTCGGCCAAGCTCGCGTGGGACCTAACGCTCGATTTCCTGAATTCTTGAGCGGGCGCGGCGCTGCCTCAATGGCGGGGATGTCTCGCTGCAGACCCACACCGGCGCTTTCCCTGACGTCCGCCCGCTGGATGGCGGGCTGGGGAAAATGAGCGACCCTGATTTGGCAAGACGAAAGCTCCGCCGCTCCACATCAGCGCGCGGGTTCGCGGTGTATTTTAGGCTTCTTCATTGCCCAAATGAGGGGCGAAACCACCAGAAACAGAACAGCCAGCAAGCGAAACCCATCGAGGTAGCTCAGCACTTTCGCCTGCGCGTTAACGAGGTTGCCGAGGAGTGCGAGGGTCTGGCGGCTGGCCGTGAAGAGGTTCCCACCGCTGTGCGCAAGACGCTGCTTGAGGCCGGCTTGGAGCGTCGTCGCTGCCGGATTCCATTGATTGACGTGAGCCACCAGGATCGAGCGATAGAGCTGCTCGCGGCGCGCTAAAAGCGTGGTAACGGCCGAGATTCCAATGGCTCCGCCGACATTTCTCACGAAGCCGGTGATGCTGGTGGCATAGCCCATGTCTTCGTTCTGGATGGGGTCCACGGTAATCGTGGCCAGAGGAACGAAGGTAAAAGAGAGGCCCATGCCGATGACAATCTGTGGCACGACAAAGTTCCACGGACCGGCATGGAGATTCAAGTAAGCCAGCGCGAGCGTGCCGAGCGCCGCCATCGGCACTCCGAAGCTCAGCATGCGTCGCATGTCCCATTGCCGGCTGATGAGAATCCCCGCAATCGGCATGCACGCCATGGTCACCAGCCCCCGCGGCGTCATCCACCATCCGGCGGTGACGGCAGGGAATCCGAGCATCTCCTGCATGAAGAGCGGTATTAACACGTTGCTGCCAAACAGAACGATGGCCAGAACCGTGTAAAGCGCCACGCCGACGGCGAAGGTCCGGTGGCGAAACAGTCGAAACCGGACGATGGGGTCAGTACTGCGCAGTTCCCAAATCACAAAGGCGACAAGGGAAATCGCCGCCACAATGGCCAGCGTCACAATGAAGTGCGAGCTAAACCAGTCGTCTTCTTGCCCCTTGTCGAGCATCACCTGAAGAGCGCCAATGCCCGTGGCCAGCATGCCGAGTCCCCAATAGTCAATGCGATTCGAGGTGCGGCGGATATAGGGGGGATCGGTGATGAACAGCCAGACCAGAACGAGCGCCAGGACACTGACGGGCACATTGATAAAGAAGATCAGCCGCCAGGAATAGTCGGTGGTCAGCCAGCCGCCCAAAACCGGAGCCAGGATCGGAGCGACGACGATGCCCACGCCCCAGAACGCCATCGCTTTGCCTCGCTCGCGGGGAGGGAAAGTTTCGAGCAGGATGGCCCGAGAGGCCGGCTGGAGTGATCCGCCCCCGGCGCCTTGCAGCACTCGGAAAAAAACCAACCACGGTAACGATGGAGCGAGGCCGCACAAAATGCTCGCGGTTGTGAAGCTGGTGATGGCAATCAGCAACAGGCGGCGGCGCCCCAGATAATTGGCCAGCCATCCCGCCGTCGGCAGCACCACGGCGTTGGCGATTAGATAGGAAGTGAGCACCCAGGTGGATTCGCTGACCGAGGCGGAAAGATTTCCGGCAATGTACGGCAGGCTGACGTTGACCGCCGAGGTGTCCACCAGCTCCATGACGGCGCTCGCCAGCACGGCAATGGCAATCAGCCAGCGGCTTACAGCGTCGGCGCTGTTCTCCTCCGGATTCCGGTCCGTCATGAAGTTTAATCTAGCACATTGGCCCAAACCTCCTTCGGCGCCGGTTGACCATTTGAATTCGAGGAATTACGGAGAGATGGCGTTGCTGCGCACAGCGTTCGGGTTGGGCCGGTGAGTGATGGGCTCAAAGCCGATGCGCAGCTTGGACGTATGGCCGGGGTTGAAGGAGACGAACCAGCGCCCGCCGGTTTCAGGAGATTAACCCCCTTGAGCAATCCTACAGCGGGGGTTCCGCGGGGTGTAAAAGAAGGGCTAGTGACGGTTGGAGCCGCGCCCGCCTCCACCACCGTGGAAAACAGGTCCGCCCCGGCCGCCGCCGAAGCTACGCCCGCCTCCACCACCGTGGAAAACGGCTCCGCCCCGGCCGCCGCCGAAGCTGCGCCCGCCTCCACCACCGTGGAAAACGGCTCCGCCCCGGCCGCCGCCGAAGCTACGCCCGCCTCCACCACCGTGGAAAACGGCTCCGCCCCGGCCGCCGCCGAAGCTACGCCCGCCTCCACCACCGTGGAAAACGGCTCCGCCCCGGCCGCCGCCGAAGCTACGCCCGCCTCCACCACCGTGGAAAACAGGTCCGCCCCGGC
>JAKAWO010000342.1 GCA_021827255.1 Acidobacteriota bacterium
AAATGAAAAGCCGAGCGCGGCCCGAGAGCCCAAATCAGCTTCGCTCCGCCGGCCCCTCGATTTGCGCGCTCACGTTGCCGCAAATCGTTCCGTAGTGGTAACAGCTCACGCAGGCGTGATGCTTCAACTCATACCTCCGAGCGGCGCCCTCGAGCTTCGATCCCAGGCGCGCGTCAGGCATCTCCACCAGCAGCGGGCAGACCCAGACTCCGTCATCCGTTACCAGCCGCGAATTCGAGCACATCAGCAGGCTGCGGTCAAAACCTTCGAGCGCCTGCTCGCTCAGCCGGGTTGTGTCGGCGCGGGCTGCCGGAGACCGTTCGAGCTCGCGGCCGAGCGGCAGCGCCGGCAGGACCTTGATGCGCGGGCGCGAATACCCGGCCGCTTCAAGCGCGCGCGCAAAACCCTCCAGCGCCGCCGGCTCTTCCTGGTCGCTCCAGGTCCGCACCACGGTCACCAGCGGCAACAAACCCCGCTGGCAGAGCCGCGCCACCGCCGCCATGGCCTGCCGAAACACCCCGCGCCCGCGAATCGTGTCGTTCGATGCCTCGGTCCAGCCGTCCAGGCTGAGGCGAATTTCGAGCGAATACCGCGCACGCTTCTCCGTCTCCGCCAGGCGGTCGGCGATCCGGTCGCTGACCAGCATTCCATTGGTCAACACGGTCGTCGGCGCAACCGCCAGGCAGAGTTCCAGCATCTCTAGCAGCCTCGGGTGCAGAAAGGGTTCCCCGCCCGTAAAAAAGACTTCCTTCACCCCGGCTCGGACCGCGGTTTCAAGCTCCTCCTGAACACGCTCCAGCGTCAGGAACCCAAACCTCTGCGCCTTCGGACCGCTGCTGTTAAAGCAGTGCGTGCAGGCAATGTTGCAGAACGTTCCGGAAACCTGGAACCACAAGTTGTCGAGATGAGCCAGTTCGACCGAGGGAAATTTCATCGAGCATCCCCGCCCAGAACCTCGAGCGTCTGCCCGCGACCTTCCGGCCCCCACAAAATCCACGGAACCATCACCGCTGCGCCGAGCGCGTAGAAGCCCGCCAGCACCGCGAAGGAAACCATCACCGACGTTTGCATGGCCAGAGCCACCAGCAGCAGCGGAGCGAGCGCCGCCCCGATCCGCCCAAACGCCACTGAGAAGCCGATGCCGGTCGAGCGCAGCGCCGTGGGAAAAATTTCAGAAAACGTCGGATAGGCCGAGACCCAGCTACCTGTGGCGCAGAAATTCACCCCGATGAACGCGGCCATCACCCAGCTCGCCCTGCCGCTCAGCGTCGCCCACCCCATCGCCAGCATCGAAAGCGCCGCGACCAGGTAAAAGGCAGTCACCGTCACCTTGCGTCCAGCTTTATCCAGCATCGGCGCCGCCAGCGCCCCGCCCCCCGCCGCGCCCACGTTGCCAATCAGAAAAAACCATGGCGCTTGCGCTTCTGAAATGTTAACACGGGGCAGCACGATAAGCGGCAGGAAGGCGAAGATCCCGTAATAGCCGGCGGCTTCGCTGAAATCGAGCAGCGATCCGAGGGCCAGCCGCGCGGGATGTTCACACAGCAACACGCCCAGTTGGTGGAAAAAACCCTGCGCCGGCTCCGCCGCGGTCGGCTCTGACTCGGCAGGAAGCCCGAACTGTGACGTGCCCGCCTCAATTTGCTGCGTGACGGCCAGCGCTTCAGCCCGCCGCCCGCGCCCGAGCAGCCAACGCGGCGATTCCGGCAGAATCCTCCGCGCCCAGACCGTGAAAAGGGCGATGACCGCTCCCAGCCCAAAGGCCAAGCGCCATCCCACCGCGGCGGGAAGCAGATTCAGGAACAAAAGGCTCAGCCCCGCCGCCAGAATCGCTCCTAGCGGCCAGAAGTTCATCACGATGGCGTTCGCCCGACCGCGATAATGCGCCGGAATCAGTTCGCCGATGGCCGCATTGACGGCCGAATACTCCGCGCCCACGCCGATCGCAGTGAGAAAACGAAAGACCATGAAGAAAAAATAGCCTGGCGAAAACGCGGAAATCACCGTGAATGCTGAGTAGAGCAGGAGCGTCAGGAGAAACAGCTTGCGCCGCCCAAATCGGTCGGCCAAGTAGCCGAAGCCGAGCGCCCCGGCCATGATCCCAATCAGCCAGACGGCCACCAGCGCCGAAGCCTGAAAATCCGTCAGGCGCCACAGCCGCTTCAGCACCCCCAGCACGTTGCCAATGATGTTCACTTCAAAGGCGTCGAGCAGCCAGCCCACGCCGAGCGCCAGCGTCACGCGGGTGTGAAACCGCGTCCAGGACAAGCGGTCCAGCCGTTCGCCAATCGAAGCGGCCGGAGCAGTTGGAGTCGCCGGAGCCATCGCCTTGTAAATTTAGAAGTGATAAGGACAAAATCCAAACTGCGATCGAGCCTTCTGTTGTTTTCCGGCGCGATGGAGCGCCAAAAGTCGTATTCGTAGATCAGCGAAAACCCATCCGCCAGATTAACCGTCACCCCCGGCTGAATAATATACTCTCGTCGGCCGCGGATTCGCCCATCCTGTTCTGCCACGCGTTTCTCGAGCGCTTCAATCTGGGCTTCTGACCGGCATGCCGTCTTGGAAAGCGACCCTAACCCAGCCGGACACCTGGGAGCTCGTGGACTTTATCCACGACCTGCCGCGCCTTGATGCCTAGAAAGCAACGGCGCAAGCCGCTGGTTCCGTTCAAGCTCTACACGGACAATCAAAGGAAAAGTTGATTCGATACGGAAAGGTCCTCTATCGGCAGGAAGGCTGCCTCATGTGCCACCGGCTGGATGGCGAGGGAGGGAAGGTCGGGCCCGACTTGACCATAGAAGGCACGCGCGGACGCAGCAAAGCCTGGCTCATCGGCCACTTCAAGAATCCCCCAGCCTACACGCCGGGTTCGATCATGCCCGCCTTCAAGAACTTGACGAATGAACGGTTGAGGGCCCTGGCGACCTTTCTCGAAAGCCAGAAGTGCCCTCGCCGCAAACAGAAATAAGGAAGGGATCGAAGGGGTTCCGGCCACGGATGGAGCTCGGGGTTCTCAATGCAGCATCAGGGCCAGTGCCAGC
>JAKAWO010000343.1 GCA_021827255.1 Acidobacteriota bacterium
TTCGTACGCGGCCAGGACTTTTTCTGCCGCGCCCTCCGGCCGGCTGTGCAAGTGAACGCCTAGCTCGACGCCACGCGCCGCTTTCGTCATGGCTTTGAAAAGTTCGCCCACCTCCTCTGGAGTGGCCACGCCGGCGGTATCCGCCAGTGAGATCTGCTCCACCCCAATTCCCCCCAGCCATTCGATGGCCTCCGAGACGATCTCCGGTCCCCAGGGCTCGCCAAACGGATTGCCAAAAGCCATCGAGATGTAAACCACCAGCCTTCGCCCGGCCGCTCGCGCCGCCTCGCTCAGCTTTTCCGCCAGCCGCCGCGATTCACTGAGCGACATGTGGGCGTTCTGGCGCCGGAAATTCGCCGAGACGGAATAAGGATACCCGAGGGTCGTCACGCCCGGCGCTTTCAGCGCGCGATCCAAGCCTTGTTCGTTGACCACGATGCCGATGATCTCGAGTGGGGCGCCGCCGTGCCCGGGTTCCGTGGCTGGTCGGGCCGCTGACCCGCTGCCGTTGGGGCGAGCCGCGATCACACCGACTCGGACCAGCCGCTGGAGCACTTCCTCGCTGTCAGCCATCTGCGGGACATATTTCGGCGCGACAAAGCTCACCGCGTCGAGACGGCGAAATCCCCACTCCGCCAACTTTTGAAGATACTCCGCCTTCACGCTGGCGGGGATGATTTTCTCCACGCCTTGCCAGGCATCGCGAGGGCACTCGATAATTTTAACCGCTTCCACTTCGGTCAGCCCTTTGCGTTCGTGCTTCGCGCTCTTGCGGCTTGGAGTGAAGCGGCACTTAGGTTTGCAACACTCCCGTCTTAAATTCCTTCACTTCGGGATTGAGCGCCGCCGCTTC
The DNA here is from genome assembly GCA_021827255.1 of Acidobacteriota bacterium. Classification (GTDB taxonomy): domain Bacteria; phylum Acidobacteriota; class Terriglobia; order UBA7540; family UBA7540; genus JAKCCV01. Next base: position 854 of record JAKAWO010000343.1, read on the forward strand.
AAGCGCCCAAATCAGCGCCTCGCGGGTGCGCGCCGGGTCAATGATGGCGTCCACCCAGAGCCGCGCCGCGGCGTAGCGCGGGTCGGTCTGCCGCTCGTAGGTCGAGCGGATGGATTCGTACAGATCTTTCTTTTCCGCCTCACTCAGCTTTTTGCCGGCGCGCTCGAGTTGCTTGATCTTGATTTCGACCAGCGTCGCCGCCGCCGACTCGCCACTCATCACCGCATAGCGCGCCGTCGGCCAGGCGAAAATGAAGCGCGGATCATAGGCTTTGCCGCACATGGCATAATGTCCGGCGCCAAAGCTGCCGCCGCAGACGACGGTGATTTTGGGCACGACGCTGTTGGCCACGGCGTTGACCATCTGCGCTCCGGCGCGGATGATGCCGCTCCACTCAGCCTCCTTGCCGACCATGAACCCGTTAACGTCGTGAAGGAAAATCAGCGGGACCAGATTCTGGTTGCAGTCCAGGATGAAGCGAGCGGCCTTTTCCGCCGATTCGGTGTAGATGACGCCGCCAAAGTGGATGCGCCGCTCGCCCGTTTCGTGCGAGACGGTGGGAGCGTGCTTTTTTTGGTTGGCCACAATGCCCACCGCGAAGCCACCGACGCGCGCGTAGCCGCAAACCACCGTCCGGCCGTATTCGGCGCGATACTCTTCAAACTCGCTGCGGTCAACCAGGCGGGCAATAATCTCTCGCATGTCGTATTGTCCGGCCGGGGCGTCGGTGAAGATTCCATAGATTTCCTCCGCCGGATAGGCCGGCGCCGCCGCTGGGGCACGGTTGAAGGGAGCGCCCGGCTTTGAGCCCATCTTGTCCACGAGCGCCCGAAGGCGATCCAGGCATGCCTCGTCGTTGGGCTCGCGGAAATCCACCGTGCCGCTGATGGCGGCGTGGGTTTTCGCCCCGCCGAGCTCTTCCGCTGAAACCCGCTGCCCGATGGCCGCCTGCACCAGCGCCGGCCCGGCCAGGAAAAGTCCGCTGCCTTCCGTCATCAGGATGTGGTCGCACATCACCGGCAAATAGGCGCCGCCGGCCACGCACATGCCCATGATGGCGGTGATTTGGGGAATGCCCATCGCGCTCATCACCGCGTTGTTGCGGAAGACGCGGCCAAAATCGTCGGTGTCCGGGAAGACGTCCTCTTGAAGCGGGAGAAAGACGCCCGCCGAATCCACCAAATAGATCGTCGGCAGGCGATTCTCGATCGCGATGTTCTGCGCGCGGATGACTTTTTTGGCGGTCATGGGGAAAAACGCGCCAGCCTTGACGGTCGCGTCATTGGCAATGATCATCACCAGCCGCCCGGCAACACGTCCGAGGCCAGTGACGGTTCCGGCGGCGGGCGCGCCACCCCATTCTTCGTACATATCGTGCGCCGCAAAAATCCCCAGCTCGAAAAATTCGCTGCGCGGATCCATCAGGCGGGCCATGCGCTCCCGCGCGGTGAGCCGGCCTTTCTTGTGCTGTGCCTGGATAGCTTTCCCGCCGCCGCCCTGGCGGATCAGCTCTTCTTGATTCAGGATTTCACCCATCCGGTCCTTCATGCGGCGGGTGTTTTCCAAAAACACTTCGGAGCTGGGATTGATTTGAGTCGAGAGAACGGAATTCAGCAAGTTCGTTGGATCCTCGGTTGCGCGGGCGGCTGCGCGCTGGAGCCCTTTTCCGCGATCAACGCTGCGAAGCTTCCCGCGCCGCCACTCTGGCGTTGAAATCGGCCGATTGGCCGCGCGCCACCGTCAACGCCACCCAACGATCACCCGCGAAATGCTTCGCCAGATAAACAATCTGACCGACATGATAGGCGTAGTGGGCGACCTGGCGGTTGATCGCCTGCATCACCGAATGCGGCTCCGAGCGGATCATGACGGTCCGCGTGAGGTCGCGATCGGTCAACGGCATCAGGGCCGCGAAAACCAGCGCCCAGCCATCCTCCCACAAAGTCATGATCTCGACTCGCGTTTTCGGCGGGGCTTCAAATTCCGCGTCACGATTTCGATCTGGCTTCTCTCCATCTGTGGTCATAAAATCGGTCCAGCGGGAGCGCATGTTGCCCGCCATGTGTTTTACGATGACGGCGATCGAATTCGATTCCCTGTCGAGCGCGGCGCGCAGGGCCTCCTCCGGCGCTTGCTCCATGGCGCGTTCTCCCAGGCGCTTGTAGTATCGCAGCACCTGGATCGAATC
>JAKAWO010000020.1 GCA_021827255.1 Acidobacteriota bacterium
GCCCTCGAAGACCGTTTCCACAATCAATTCGGAATCCTTACGGTTGAGTTCAGCGGATTTGGCAACCTCCTCAATCAGATCGGCTTTGGTCATCGTCGAATCCTCCTGTTCATGCCGCGCGGGTTTAAGCCGGTGCCTAGCTCTGAGTTTGCGCGCCGAGTTCATCCCGGCGAAGGCCGCTTTAGTGGTCTGCTTCGCTGCTGGCCCGCTGGACGGTCGCGGACGTGACGCCCGCTGAGGAAAGCGCCTCGGCCATCCTCGATAGCGGGGGTGATTCCTTGGGTTTTCCGGGGCTATCTTGGTGCGACGAACGATCTTGCGTCCGCAAGCTGAGCCCGATCTTTTTCTCCTCGGGATTCAGCCGCACGACACGGAATTGGAGCTCGCTGCCGACCTTGGGTGCCCCACCCTCACCGTTTTTCCCTTGAGGATCGAACTCGGAAGCGTGGCACAAACCTTCGATTCCTTCTTCGATTTCCGCGAAGACGCCAAACGATGTCTTCCGGGTTACCTTGCCTCGGACCCAATCCCCGATGGCCGTCTTGTTGAAGAAGCTCTCCCACACGTCGGGCTGGAGCTGCTTGAGGCCGAGGGCAACCCGGCGCTTCTCAGGGTCCAGCTCGAGGACCACTGCCTCAACCTCCTGGCCTTTGTGGAGGAGTTCCGAAGGATGCTTAAAGCTCTTTGTCCAGGATAAGTTGGAAATGTGGATTAAGCCGTCCACGCCCTCCTCAATTTCGACAAAAGCCCCGAAATCCGTAAAGTGGCGCACCCGACCGCGAACCACTGAACCGACGGCGACACGCTCCGCCAGAGCCGCCCAGGGATCAGGCAGAGTCTGGCGGAGGCTCAGGGAGATGCGCCGCGCCTCGCTGTTAACGTCCAGGATCGCGACCTCGACGCGTTCGTCTGGCTTGAGGATCTTGGAGGGATGGCGCAATCGCTTTCCCCAAGCCATCTCCGAGATATGAATCAGACCTTCGACACCGGGCTCCAGCTCCACAAATGCGCCGTAGTCGGTCAAACTGACAACTCGCCCTTTTACCCTGCTGCCTGGCGCGTAGCGGGAGGCGACGCCTTCCCAAGGGTCCGGCAAAAGCTGCTTCACACCAAGCGAAATCCGCCCCTTTTCACGGTCGAATTTCAGGACCTTAACTTGAAGCTCCTGCCCCACCTGAACCACCTCGGAAGGATTAGCCACGCGCCCCCACGCGATGTCCGTGACGTGAAGCAGCCCGTCCAGGCCGCCGAGGTCCACGAAGGCCCCGTAATCCGTGATGTTTTTCACCCGACCCTGCAGCACGGCGCCCTCGGTCAGCTTTTCCACCAAGGCTGATTTCCGCTGCTCGATCTCGCGCTCGAGCACCTGCCTCCGGCTGACAACGACGTTGCCGCGCTTTCGATTGAGCTTGATCACCCGGCACTCGATTTCCTGCCCTAACAGGTCGTCCGGGTTGGGATGCGCTCTAACGTCGGCGTGCGAACCGGGGAGGAAAGCCTTGACGCCGAGGTCCACGACCAACCCACCCTTGATCCGCCCCAAAACCCGCCCGCGGAGGGGCGTTTCCTCGTGGAAGGATCGCTCAATTTCCTCCCAGATTCTTTCCTGCACCGCCTTGCGATAGGAGACGGCAACGGCGCCGGTCTGCTCATCGAATCGGTCCACCCAAATGTCCACGAAGTCGCCGGCCTGAACCATGAGTTCACCGTCTGGCGTCAAGAACTCGATGCGGGGAATCGCCGCCTCGCTCTTCAGGCCCAGATCCACGAACACGTCGGCATCGGTAATGTTCAGAACCTGTCCGCGGACAATCTCTCCTTGGCTCAGAGGAGCCACAGCGCTCGCGGATTCCATGAAATTGGCGGGTTCCTCTGATTCAGCCAACGGGGCGGAAATGGGAGACTCTGGCCGAGCCTCGGTGGGCTGCGCGGAGGAGTCTAAGACGCCGGGCAGAGCAGCGGTGGCATCTTGCCCTTGCCGCGACTCGGCCTCGGACACTTCAGGTTCCGCTGGGGGGTCGCACCGAGGCTGAGACTCCTCCTGGGCACTCCAGTCTGTATCCAAGGACATTCTCTGCCTCCCGACCTCACACCCGACGCAACCCCCGAGGGAAAGGCTATTCTACCGTCGGAAGAAATTGGAAGTCAACGAAGGCGGAAAATCCGTTTCTTAAGACGCGGCCTACGTGCTGAGTCGCAAGAAGGGCGAATAGCGAATAATTCCGCCTCCCGTAAGCCCTTTGCGCCTTTGCGCGAAACAGCTTTCTTGTTGTAAATCGAATTTCTGAATCAGGGCGCCAGTGGAAAATGGCGTCGGCGCGCAGTTCGCGCTGGCCGTAAGGCGGCAGGACGAACGCAGGATCGAATCTCATAACCCCGCCGCCCGCTCCTGGGTAGCCCTCAATCTTTAACTCTCGGATCCGCGCCCAAATCCGATTGTTTCTAACCAGCACGGATTCGACCGTCAGCCCACCGGAGCTCGCTGCTCGGCTGACTTCCCCAGCTTTGAAGGTGGGGAAACCGCACGGCGCGCACGAGCACCCGGTTACTGCCGCCGGGAGAAATACGCGCGCAGGGCGCGGACGAGCGCAGGCAGGGTGGATTGTTCCGCTTCGACATTCACTTGGTATCCCAGTTGCCGGATCGTCGCGGAGGTCACGGGGCCGATGGAAACCAGTTGAGTCTTGCGAAGCAGTTTTTGCTTCAGCCGGGGGGTCAGGAGCTTGAAAAAATTCATCACGGCGGACGAGCTGGCAAAGGTGACGGCGTCCGGCGGAGGGTCGAGCCAGCGGGCCAGGTCACGGGCGGCGAATCGCGGCCCGACCGTCTGATAGGCCTCGACCACTTCGACCCGGGCGCCACGCTGGCGGAGGGTGCGGGGCAAAAGATCGCGGGCGATCTTCGCGCGCGGGATCAGGAAAGCCTGGCCGCGAAGGTCGCGGCCGGCCAGGCACTTAATCAATCCCTCAGCCTGGTACTCGTCAGGAACAAAATCTGCTCGGATGCTGGCTTTGGCCAATTCTGCCGCTGTTGCCGGGCCGATGGCGCCGATCGTCAACCCTTTCAAATCGCGCCCATCGCGCCCGTTCACGGCCAGCCGCTCCAGAAAAAGGCGCGCCCCGTTGGCTGAGGTGAGAAGCAGATAATCGAATGTCTCCAGCCGCTGGATGGCGCGGTCGAGCGGCTCCCAGGATTTCGGCGGACGAATCTCAAGGCAGGGAATCTCAACAATCTCCGCCCCTAGCGCTTCGAGTGGCTCGATCAGGTTGGCCGCCTGCTCGCGGGCACGGGTGACCACAATTCTCCGCCCAAACAACTCCAATCGCTCAAACCACCGAAGCTGGGAGCGTAGGCGCACCACCTCGCCGATTATGGTGATCGCCGGGGGCTCGACGTGGCGCGCTTTGCGCGCGATCTCCCCCAGCGTTCCCTCGATGACTTGCTGCGCGGCGCGCGTGCCCCATCGGATGACCGCCGCCGGGGTGCCAGGAGGATGGCCGCGCCGGATAAGGCTTTGGGTGATGCGAGGAAGGTTTTTGACACCCATGAAGAGCACCAGCGTTCCAGCGCCGGCGGAAAATTTGGCTCCTTCGAGCGACGGCTGAGGCTTATGGGGGTCTTCGTGTCCGGTGATGAACGCCACGCTCGAGGCGATTTCCCGATGCATCACGGGAATCCCGGCGTAGGCTGCCGCGGCGTAGCCCGAGGAAACGCCGGGAACAACTTCAAAAGGAATTCCTGCTCGAGCAAGCGCCAGCGCTTCCTCGCCGCCCCGACCGAAAATGAACGGATCACCGCCCTTCAACCGAATCACGGCGCGCCCGGCACGAGCCTTCTGGATAAGCAGCCGGTTGATTTCGTCTTGCGGAAGCGTGGCGTGGCCGCCGCGCTTACCGACCAGGATGCGTTCGCAGCCCGGCGGGGCGAAGCGAAGTAGCGCTTCATTGGCAAGATAGTCGAAGATGACCGAATCCGCGCGCTCGAGCGCCGCCTTGCCCTTAAGGGTCAAGAGTCCCCCGTCTCCGGGTCCGGCGCCGACCAAATAGACTTTTCCCGTGCCCCCTCGCGCGGGTTTGGGTTGGCGGGAGATGAATTTCGGTCGCAAAGGAACGTCACCCCGCGTGATGTCGGTCTCCGGATGCCGGGCACGAGCCCTGGGTTATAGGAGAGCGGAGGCTCCTTGCCGGAGCAAGTCCTCGGCCGCGCGCGCGCCGACGCCCTCGGCGTCGGACGGCGCTCCGATGGCCGCCGCCCGAAGGACTGCGGACCCGTCCGGCGCGGCGATCACGGCGCGCAGGCGCAGCCTCCCGTCTTCCACGGTCCCATGAGCCGCGAGGGGCAACTGACAGCCGCCGCCGAGCGCCCGCAGCACCGCCCGCTCTGCGCGCACCGCCTGATGCGCCGCAATCGAGTCGAGTTCAGACACAACGTTTTGGGTTTCCCGATCATCCTCCCGAACTTCAATCGCCAAGGCGCCCTGTCCGACCGCAGGGCAGATTTCAGATTCAAGAAAGTGCTGGGCGATGCGCGAGCCGTAGCCAAGCCGATAAAGGCCGGCGGCCGCCAGAACCAACGCGTCGTAATCCCCGCGGTCGAGCTTCTTTAGCCGCGTGTCCACATTGCCGCGAAAAGGAATGATCTGGAGACCCCCTTTGAGGGCGCGCAACTGGGACTGGCGGCGCAAGCTGCCCGTTCCGACGCGAGCGCCGGCGGGAAGTTGGCCGAGGGTGAGGCGATTCCGTGATATCAGCGCATCCCGAGGGTCTTCACGATCCGGCACGGCGGCGATCATCAGGCCCGCCGGCAGGTCGGTCGGCAGATCCTTAAGGCTGTGAACCGCGGCGTGAATGCGCCCTTCGAGGACCGCTTCTTCGATCTCCTTGATAAAAAGGCCTTTGGTTCCCGACGAAGTGAGCGGAACGTGAGTGAGCCGGTCGCCGCTGGTCTGTATGACCTCGATCGCCACGGAGTGGCCCGCAGCCCGAAGACGCTCGGCCGCCCAATTGGCCTGCCAAAGCGCCAGGCGGCTGCCGCGAGAGCCGAGGAGAATCTTCATTCCATCCCGGGTTCGGGTGCTCGATTTTCTCAGTCCGAGAGGCCGAAAATTTTGCGAACTGTCTCAACCAGCGAGCTTTGCTCCGGTTGCCCCACCCCGCTTTTCAGTTCCGTGATCGGGCCGTGAATGATCTTGCTCAGGATGCCGCGGGAGAGCGCTTCAACCGCCTGCCGCTGGTCGGCCGACAGGCCGGCGAGCCGGCCGTGATAGCGGTCAAACTCGTTCTCGCGGATCTCCTCGAGACGCCGTTCCAGCGCCAGGATGGTGGGAACCACCTCCCGCGACGCCATGCGGCGGAGGGTCTTCTGGACCTCCTGCTGGATGATTTCCTCCGCCCAGACGGCTTCCCGCTCGCGCTGCTTTTTGTTGGCCTCGACCACCTGACCTAAGTCGTCAATATCGTAAACAAAGGCGTTTTCAATCTGGTTAACACTCGGTTCCACGTTCCGCGGCACCGCCATATCCACAAAGAACATGCGCCGGTTCTTGCGGGCGGCAAGCCACCGCTGGACGTCCTCGTGGCGTATCACATAGTGCGGCGCGGCGGTTGAGACAATCATGATGTCCGCCTTGGGCGCCTGTTCGGAGAATTCATCAAAGCGGAGGGCGGTTCCATGGAAAACCCCCGCCAGCTCAACGGCGCGCTCATAGGTGCGGTTACTGACGAAGATGGCGCTGGCGCCGCTGCGCAGCAGGTGCTTGGCGGCGATTTCGCTCATCTTGCCGGCCCCCAGGATGAAAATCACCTTTCCGTCAAGGTTGCCAAAGATTTTCTTGGCCAGCTCCACCGCGGCGTAAGAAGCGGAGACCGCTGCGGCGCCGATGGAGGTTTCCCGCCGCACACGTTTGGCCACCGCCAGAGCCTGAAGCACCAGTTCGTTCAGTGCGCCATTCAGCGCGCCGACCGAGCGCGCGACCGCGTGAGCTTGCTTGAGCTGTCCGAGAATTTGCGGCTCACCGAGAATCATTGAATCGAGGCTGGAGGCGACTCGAAACAAATGGGCGATGACCTCCTGCTGTCTGCGCCGGTAAAAATGCGGCGCGTAAAGAGCTAAGTCGCAGTGGTGGTGCTCGGCGAGGAACTGGCGCATGATGGGCTCGGCCTCCACATCGTCCGCGGCGCGGGTCAGCACCTCCACGCGGTTGCAGGTGGACAGGATGAGCCCTTCCTCGATGCCATCGCGGTGGACCAGATCGGTGAGCGCGCCGGCCAGTCGAGCCTCGCTGATGTTCATCCGCTCCCGCACTTCCACGGGAGCGGTGCGGTGGTTAATTCCCAGCAGGGTAAAGTTCATCGTCGAGCTCATCGCCGTCCTGCTTGATTCTCCCCTTCAGGACGGCGAATCGGTGTGATAGTCATCACGCTAGTGGGCGGCGCCGAGATTGGGAAAATAGCCGTGAAATCCGCTCAAAAAGCTGATCCCCACAAAGGTCACCATCATAACGGCAAACCCGAGCAGCGCCATGTAGGCTGAGCGCCGGCCGCGCAGGTAGCCGCTCAGTCGCGCCGAAAGCAAAAACAGATAAACCAGCCAGGTGACGAGGGCGGCAAGAATCTTCGGATCCAGCTCCCACGGCCCTTGCCACATCCGGCTCGCCCAAACGAAACCGCTCACGATCCCGATGGTCAGCAACACAAACCCAAACAGCAGGGAGCGGTGATAGAGCTCGTCGCACACCTCCAGCGAGGGCAGCCGGTAGTAGAGGGCTCTGGGCTTTTTGGACTTCAATTCGTTCTCCTGGATCAAGTACATGACGGCGGCCACCGCCGTAAGGGAAAAGCCCGCGTAGCCGAGCAGCACGCAGCCGATGTGGACGATCAGCCAACTGCCGCGGAAAGCCGGCGACAAGAGCGTGCGCCCAGGCTCAAGGGCGGCGATCAGGGTCAGCAAAAATGCCAGGGGCAGCATGAAAATGCCCAGCAGATGGATTCGGTAACGCAAATAGGCTAGAAAAAAAGTCAGCGTGATCAGAAAGGCGAAGAACGACAAGGCGCTGCGCAGGTCCGTTACCGGGAAGTGGCGGGTTTGGGCGGCGAGCACGGCAATCCCCGCGGCGTGGAAGAGCAAGCCCGCCCCCAGCACTATGAGAGCGGCGCGGGAAAGCGACGGTCGCCCCCTCAAAGCGGCCGGGAACACCAGCGCCATGCCGAGGCCGTATAAAATAACCGCTCCCCACAACAGGCCGACGTGCATAAAACCTCGCCGCCTCCCGATCCGGCCTTTGATTATAGCACCGCGCGCGACGGCACCCGGCTCAGGGAACCGGCGACGTTTTCGGAGCGCCGCCTTTCCTTACCGGCGCCAGGCTGGAAAGGTAAATGGACCGAGGACAGGGAAAGTTCGATTAGCCCGCGCACTCGCCGCGGCCGATTTTGAGCGAATAGGTTTCCTGGTCGCCCCAATCCACAAACAGGTCGGCGATCTCAGCCGTGGTGTCGGCGAAGGGCTGTAGCGTTTCGGCGAGGACGTCTTTGGGCGCGCGCATCGCCCAGGCGGTGAAAGGCTCGCCCGCCGAGCGGTCCCGCCGGTAAAGTTCGAGGAGGGCGCGCAGCGCCGGCGGAATTCGTTTGGCCGGGATGGGCAGAATCTGCCGGCCAAATCTCACCCCGTCGCCTGAAACCTTGCCTCCCAGCATCACCTGGTAATAAGGCGCCTGCTGGTTGCCGACCTTGCGGGCGTTCCCATAAAGGCCGATGTCGGCAATGTGATGCTGTCCGCAGGAGTTCGGGCAGCCGCTGATTTTGATTCGGATCTTCTTGATCTCCGGATCGGTCTCATCGGCAAATTCCTCCGCCAAAACTTCCGCCAGCGCCAGCGATCGTGTGATGCCCAGGTTGCAGGTCGTCGAGCCGGGGCAGCCGGTAACGTCCGCGACGGTGCGGGCCCCGGGCGTCGCCAGATCGAGGGCTTTGAGGGCCTGGAAAATTTCCGAAGCACGGTACACGGGCACCCACGGAATGACCAAATCCTGAGAAATGGCGATGCGCGCCGCCGCCAGGTGGTGCTTCTCCAGCAGGTCCGCCAGCCCGCGGAACTGAGCGACGGAAACCGTGCCGGCGAGCAGCTTGATCCAGACCACTGCATACCCGGCCTGGCGTTGCGGCTGGAGGTTGTGCTGTGCCCAGCGCGCGTACTCGCCCGTGTGGCCGTTGCCCTGGGTGGGGACTGGATTCAGTGGCACCAGAGGCGACTGCAGAGGGCTGGGCCTTTCCGGAAAACTTGGCGGCGTGGTCACTTGGGCGCGCTTCTCCGCCACCAGCCGCCGGAACTCGACGATGCCTTTGTCCCGCAGCACGAATTTCATCCGCGCCTTGAATTTGTTTTTGCGATTGCCGTGTTCGTTGAAGACGCGAAGGATGGCCTCCATGGTCGGGATCAATTCCTCTTCCGGCAGAAAGTCGGTCAGCGTGGCGGCCTCCGTGGGCAGGCTTCCAAGCCCGCCGCCCACCAGAACCTTAAAGCCGCGCCGCCCTGTCCCGTTAGTTCCCCGTATCCGCGCGATCAGTCCGATGTCGTGAATCCCGGCGACCGCGCAGTTGCCGTCGTCCTCGCAGCCGGAAAACGCGATCTTGAACTTTCGCGGCAGATCGTGGAACTCGGGATGCCGCAGGAAGAAGCGCGTGGTCTCGAGCGCGTAGGGGGTAATGTCGAACGCCTCGCCCGCGCAGATTCCCGCCAGCGGGCAGGAGGTGACGTTGCGGACCGTGTTGCCGCAGGCTTCACGGGTGGTCAGCCCGGCCTCGGCCAGCAGGCGCATGATGGCCGGCACATTTGCTAGCTTCACAAAATGGAACTGGCAGTTCTCGCGCGTGGTCACGTGGCCGCGCCCGGTCGCGTAAGTTTCCGCAATACTGGCAAGCGTCCGGAGTTGTTTCGGGTCAAGAATGCCGGAGGGAATCTTCACCCGCACCATCTGGAAGCCGGGCTGCCGCTGCCCGTAGATGCCATGCTTCAAGCGGAACGGGCGAAAATCTTGCTCGGTGATCGCCCCGCGTTCGAGCTGCGCGGCCCGCTCCTCAAAGATGCGGATTTCCTCTTCGATGGCTTCCGGCGCGTGCCGGACTTCAACTTCAGCAGTCAGCATCAGACCCCCACAATAAAAAACCCACCGCCGGACTCAGGATCCGAGGGTGGGTGGCCGATCAAACCGCTTTAACTAGCCTACATTACCTTGCCGCGGCCATCTCCACACCCCCGGACGCATGGACAACAACACATGACCATCACGCGTCCGAGTTGGAGATGAAGCACCATGCGACGCCCATCAGTATAGCCGCTGATCTCGTAGAAGTAAAGAGGTAATTTCAGATTTTTTTTAGGCCGCTGGGGCGGCTGAAGGGGCCTGGCTGCCGGAGCGGGTTCAAAATCCGCCGCCACGGGCGCCGCAATGGAAGGCGCGCGGGACAGGTTCACCGCGACCGACCCTCAATCCACTTCAGCGATGGCACGAAGGACGGGGTTCCCGGCTCATGGCGCTCCCTCCAATTGCCGATAGGCTAACCAGGGGGAGGTGTTGGTGGCTATTGAGGCGCAGGACCGGAGGATGGCGCGCGCCAGCTACGCAAGGCGCAGCGAGCGGGTCTTCTTGAGAATCCCCATCGAAATTGTGGGCAAGGACTCGCAAGGGAAGGACTTTCGCGAGAGGAATTTTACTCTCGTCATCAATCGCCACGGGGCAAGGATCTCCGCCCATCGTCCTCTGTTCCCCGGCCAGCGGATAGAGATTACCAATCTTCAGAGCGGCCTAGCCTGCCCTTTCCGGGTGATCGAAGAGGCTGGCAAAACGCTGGGCGAGGGCCCCGAATGGGGAGTCGAATGCCTCGAGCCGAGCGTCGAGATCTGGGGCATCACTTTTCCCGGCCGCGTCGGCAGTCCTCCTGCAACGGAGCATGTGGATGCGCTCGTCGAGTGCAGTGTTTGCTCTTCCCGCGAGCTGGTCCAACTGACGATCGAGGAATATCACACGCTCGCCACAACGGAAGTCGTCCGGCGGTGCTGTGAGAAATGCGGCCAGCCCACCCCCTGGCGCTTCGGCCCCGCCGAAGCCGACGCAGAGATCGTTCCCGGATTGAGCGCGGGGCAGGGCGACCGGCGGAGGGCGCGGCGGCGCACCGTGCGGCTGCCGGTCCGCATTCGGCTGCAAGACGGCCGGACGTCGGTGGCGCGCACCGAGAACCTTTCGCGCACCGGAGTCTGTTTTGTTTCTGAGGTCGCGATGGAGCCAGGCCAGGTCATACGACTGACGCTCGGATATTGGCCAGGCGCGCCTCAGCCGGAAGAAGCGCTGGCGAAAATTGTCTGGCGAAGGCCGATGGAAGGCTCCAACCGGTTTGCCTACGGTGTCCACTTGGAGACCGGCGAGTAGCGCTCCCAGCGTGCAGCCGGGCGCTGGCGTTTAGGTCCGGCGTCGCGGGGTCGGCGGCGCGCCTCGCGCCGCCAGCATCATCAGAGAACCCACCATCGCGGCCCCCATCAGCGTGACCATCATGGCGCGGGGCTCGCGCGAGTGCGCCAAAGCTCCGGCCACCGAGCCGCCGGCAAAGCTGCCCAAATACTGACTGCTATTATAGATTCCGAGCCCCGTCCCGTAGGCGCTCTCCGGCGAAGAACGGCTGACCAGGGAGGGCAGAATCGGCTCCAGGCCGGTGAAGCCGATGTAAAAGAGCGTCCCGCCCGCCACCACAGCGGTCAGCCGCGCTGGATCGAATCCCAGCGCCTGCGGCCGAAATAATAAGATGGCGCTCGGGATGAAAAACAGGAAGGCCAGCGCGGCGAGCGGTTTGGCCCAGCCGTGGTCCGCGCCGCGGGTGAAAGCGAACATGGTGAAGGCGCTGATGAAAACCATCGGGAGCAACAGCGCGTAATAGTGGCTCATTCGGACGTGGTGCTGATTCGTGACGATCAGCGGAAAGTAGAAGAAAAACGCGGCCATGAAAAAGTTCATGACGAATCCGCCGGCGTCGAGAGGCAGCAGCGCCCGGCTCTTCAGAATTTCCCCCATCGAAGCCGGCTCGAGCCCGCGCGGAGCCACTTCCGGCAGGTAACGGGCGATCAGCACTAGCGTGCCCAGGCCCAAAAATCCGGTCAGCCAAAACAGCGAAGCCGCGCCGAACGCTCCCGCCAAGATCGGCCCGCCGATCACGCCCAGGATGAATGCGGCGCCGATGGGGATGCCGAGGAAGGCCATGGCCGTGGAGCGCCTCTCCTCCGGGACATAGTCGGCGACGGTTGCGAAAGCGACGGAGGTGATGACTCCGCTTCCCTGCACCAGGCGGCCCACAATCAAGGCGGCGATTTGCGCGCTCGATGGGAAGCGGTCCGGCAGGGCGCAGAGGAAAGCCCCTAGGCTAAACAGCGCCATCCCCAGCAGCAGCACTTTGCGGCGTCCAATCCGGTCAGAGAGCCGCCCCAAGGGAATTTGCAGCAGGGCCATCGTCAGCCCGTAACCGCCGAAGGCCAGTCCGACCAGGAAGCGCGAGTGGGTGAACTCGAGCCCATAGAGGGTGAAAACGGGCAGGACCAGGAACAGGCCGAGCATGCGCAGACCCACGGCGCTCGCCAGGGTGGCCAGAATTTTGAGCTGAGCGGAGGTAAAGGGAACGCGCCGCGTCTCGGTTTGAGAGGTCATCACCGCCCCAACTCAGGAGCCCGTCCGAGGCCCAACGTTGGAGGCCGGCCGGCGCGGGCCACCGGGCGGAATCCGGTCTCGTTCAGTTGCGGAGGGCTCGCGCGGCGTCCACCAGCACTTTCATCTTCTGCGCCGCCTCCTCCACCGAACGGGTTTTCAGGCCACAGTCCGGGTCCACCCAGAGGCTCTCCTTCGGAAGCACTTCGAGGGCTTTGCGCAGGCGCTCCTCAACCACCGGCTCCGCTTCAATCGCATGGTTGTGGACGTCCACCGCGCCGAAGCTGATGTCTTTGCTGTACGGGTGTTGTCGGAACAGCGCCAGCATGTCGAGGCCGCTGTTGGACATTTCCAGGTCAAAATTATCCACTGGAAATTCCAGCATTCCCGGGTAGATGTATTCAAACGCGCCGTAGCAGATGTGGGTGATGAAGTAAGCGGGCAAGCCGTCCGTGGTGACGCGCATGGCTTCAATCGCCAGCGGCAGTTCCTCCGGCCGCACGGAAACCGCCGGCTCGTCAATCTGGATGATCTTGGCGCCCGCTTGAATCAGGGCTTCTACTTCCTTGCGAATTTCGCCCGCCAGCGCCAGGCAGGCCGCGCGGCGATCGGCATACGCCTCATTGAACGACCAATCCATGACCGTGTAAGCGCCGGTCAGCATGCCTTTGACGGGCTTTCGCGTCAGACCCTGCGCGTATTCCCACCATTCCACCGTGATCGGGCCGGGCCATTGGACCTCGCTGATGATGATGGGCTTGTGGTAATAGCGGTTGCCGTAGGAACGCACCAGCCCGCCTTCTTCAAAACCGGGCATGTGCTCGGCGAAATAGGCGACCATGTCGCCGCGGTACATCTCGCCGTCCACGAGCACGTCCACGCCCAGTTCTTCTTGCTTACGGATCCAGAATTCCGTGGCGCGACGCTCGCTCTGGCGGAGCTGGTCGCGGCTGATTTTCCGCTTGGCGAACTCGGAGCGCGCGGTCACGAGATAGTCGGGCTTGGGAAAGCTGCCCACTGAAGTGGTGGGAAACAGCGGCAACTCAATGCCCAGTTTTTGAAGTTTTTCTCGGCTCATGCTGCCTTTCCATTCAGAGTGTCGCGCAAAGTCGAAAGATGCTTCAGCTTCAGTTGCGCCCGGTCGCGCGGCAAGTACTCGAGTCCGCAAGACGGCATCAAGGTCGCGGCGGGCAATTGCGCCGCGCGCGAGACCCGCTCGATCTGCCGCGCGACCGTGGACGGATCCTCCAGCCGGGTGTTGCGGCCATCCACCAATCCCAAACCGAGCGCCTTGGCGGAGCCGCCCGCCGCGATGGTCTCAACCAGCTTGGGGCTGTAAGTGAAATCGAGCACCAGCTCGTCCACGGGGAGGGTCTGCAGCTTGTCGTAGAGCGGCGAGACATCGCCAAAGTAAAAGGCCAGCGCGAGCCTTGACGAACCCTTGCGCGCCACCAGCGCGCCGAGCGCCCGTTCAAAGGCCGCAAAGTCGCCCGGCTGCTTCAGCAAATAAGGCTCCTCCACCTGAAGCGTCCGCGCGCCAGCCGCCGCCAGCGCGGCCACTTCCTCGGCGAGCGCGCCCGCGTAACCGTCGAGCATCTCTTCAAAAGCCACGTTTTGATTCTCCTCGGCAACCGAAAGCCGCGCCAGCGTGTAAGGTCCGGTGAGAACCGGCTTGACCGGCCGGCTGGATTTTTGCTGGGCGAACAGGAAATCCTCCACCAGCATCGGCGCCGGCCGCTCCAGGCGACCCGTCACCACGGGCTGCCGGAAATACGTATTGGTATCGAAAAAGCGCAAGAGCCCGTTGATGCGCGCGCCCTTCAGTTTGCCGGCCAGGTGAGAGACCGAATCGTGCCAGCGGATCTGGCCGTCGGTCACCGAGTCGAGATGGGCCTGGATCTGCTCCTGGAGGGCCAGCTCGGTCATGCGGTCTTCGGCGACGCGCGCCTCGGCGTCGGTCTTTTCTCCCTTCTCCCGTTGGGCGATCGTCCGGCGCAGCAGTTGTCCTTCCGCGCTGTCACCGATGCGCGGGTAGCTGCTGTGATTCGCGAGTTTCAATTCCATGGAGACCTTTCCTCCGTTCTGCCGTGTTCGCGCCCGGTGGCCGAGCAGCGAAGAAATGTCCGGGCGCCCGCCGCTATTCGACAAACTCCGCCCGCGCGGCCGAGGGGATAATTCCGGCCGCGTGACCGCGGTCGAGCAACGCTTGGATGGCCAGCCGTCCCGCTTCGCCGCAGTCGAGCGTCCAGTGGTTCACGTACATGGCGACAAACTGATCTCCGCCCGCGGCGTCGAGGCCGCGCGCGAATTGGAGCGCGTATCCCAGCGCCGCTTCGCGGTGCTGGAGCGCAAATTCGATGCTGGCCTTCAGCAGGCGGCTGGCCTCCCGGCGAATTTCCGCGGCCAGCGCGCGGCGGATCACGTTTCCGCCGAGCGGCAGCGGCGATCCGGTCTCGCGCTTCCACCACTCGCCCAAGTCCACTAGCTTTTTCAAACCGTGCGCGCCGTAGGTTAACTGACCCTCGTGGATGATGACTCCGGCGTCGGCCTCGCCCTCCGCGACCTTTTTCAGAATCTGGTCAAACGGAACCTCGATCGGTTCAATCGTCGGCTCATAGAGCTGGAGCGCCAGATACGCGGTCGTCATCTTGCCGGGGATGGCAACCCTTTTCCCCCGGAGTTCTTCCCGGTTGAGCGACGCGCGGCTGACAATCATGGGGCCATAGCCGTCGCCAAAGCTCGCTCCCGAGGTGAACAGGAGATACCGATCGGCAAGATAAGCATAGGCGTGGAAGGAAACGGCCGTGATGTCGTAAACCCCCTCGCGGGCTTTCTGGTTGAGCGTTTCGATGTCTTCAAGCTGGTGGGTAAAACGCAAGTGGCCGGTCGGAATCTTGCGCGTGGCGAGCGCGTAAAACATGAAGGCGTCATCCGAGTCCGGACTGTGAGCCAGGGTCAAATGGACCGCGCCAGGCTCTGTTTTCTTGGCTTGTGTCATCGAGAGGGACATCCAATTCCCGCTAGCCGGCGTTTCAAGGCTTCAAGTAAACCCCATTTTAGCACAGCACACCCTTCCCCTCAAACGAACAGCGACCCCCAAAATCCGCGATGGAAGCGTTCAGGGGGTTGCTGCGCGCTGGCCCGATACCCGGCTTCGCAAGCAACTCATCCCCGCGCCGCCAGATTCGTCAACCGCTCCTCCCTGGCTTCGAGCTTGATCGGCAATAACCTTTGCTGTAATTTGTCCATCGCAGTCCACCTTGCGGGTGTCGCGTTTTTCAATCCCAAGCTGCTTATAACACTTTAGTGTTCTGCTTTTTCTGCCTTCCTTAATCGCGGTTGTTGGGCCGCGTCGCGGGCGACAAAACAAGCTGATTTTTTCCCGGAAAAGCCCTATATTGGGCGTTTGCGCAAGAGGATCAAACTCGGGCGGAGGTAAAGCAAATGGCAGACGTGGTGACGTTTGGCGAGGCGATGGTTCGCTTGGCGCCGCCGCATTTCCAGCGGATCGAGCAGGCAACCTCCTTCGACGTTCAAGTCGGCGGAGGCGAGCTGAACGTCGCAGTCGGCGTGGCGCGGCTGGGACTTCAAAGCGCGTGGGTCTCGCGCCTTCCCAAAAACGCTCTGGCGCGTCTGATTCAGAACCGCGCTCGCCAATCCGGCGTGGACACCTCCGGCATCGTCTGGGCCGACGACGGGCGCGTGGGCGTTTACTTTGTCGAATTCGGCGCCGCGCCGCGCGCCAGCTCCGTGCTCTACGACCGCGCCAATACCGCCATTAGCGCCATTCGTCCCGGCGAGGTGGACTGGAAAAAGGTTTTCCAAGGCGTCCGGTGGTTCCACACCAGCGGCATCACTCCCGCGCTCAGCGATTCCGCCGCTGCCGTCACGCGCGAAGCGCTCGAAGCCGCCAAGCAAGCCGGCCTCACCACCAGTTACGATCTGAACTTTCGCGGCAAGCTTTGGTCGCCCGAAAAAGCCCAGGCCATCCAGGAGCCGATGATGCAATGGGTGGACGTGCTGATGACCACCGAAGAAGACACAAGCGTGGTCTTCAAGATCCGCGCCGAGGGCAAAACCGACGCCCGCGGTTTCACGCAAGTTTCGAGCGAGACTTATAAGGAAGTGGCGCGCCGCCTCTCGGAAAAATTCCGCTTCCAAGCCGTGGCCGTCACGCTGCGCGAAAATCCGCTCATTTGGCGGAACACCTGGACGGCCATTGCTTACGCGGAGGGAAAGTTTTTTGAAGACACCAAATACGACTTGGAGATTGTGGACCGCATTGGCGGCGGCGACTCCTTCAGCGCCGGATTCATTTACGGCCGCCTCGCCAAAAATTCCTGGGAGGCCGGTGTGCGTTACGGCAACGCCTTCAGCGCTCTCAAGCACTCCATGCCGGGCGACTTCAACTGGGCCACGCTGCAGGAAGTCGAGGGATTGCTGAAGGGCGCGAGCCTGCGCGTGGCGCGATAAACTGTCGCCATAGTCGCAATCAATAATCGAAGCTGGCGCAGACCTTCAGGCCTGCGTTCCGCCGGAGCGGAGCGGCCATGTCCCCTCCGCCGGAAGACGAGGCAAAACGATGGCGTGGTCAAAACAAAAGGCTCTTGACCTGATTCGCAAGCTGGGCGTGGTTCCTATCGTTCGCGTCTCTTCCACGGAAGATGCGCCTCGCGCCATCGAAGCGATCGTGGCGGGGGGCCTCAACGTTGTTGAAATCACTATGACCGTCCCGAACGCCCTCCGCGTGCTGGAACGAGTGGCCAGCCAGATGGGCGCCCAAGTTCTGATCGGCGGCGGAACGATTCTCGATCCCGAGACTTGCCGCGCCGCATTGCTTTCTGGCGCGGAATTCATCGTCACCCCCTCCGTGGACCCGAAGGTCATTGAAATGGCCCGGCGCTACAGCAAGGCCGCTATTCCCGGCGCGCTCAGTCCCACGGAGATTCTTCATGCCTGGCAATCCGGCGCTGACATGGTCAAAATCTTCCCCTGCGAGCCGGTCGGCGGTCCCCGATACATCAAGGCTCTGCGCAGTCCTTTTCCTCACATCGAATTCGTCCCCACCGGCGGCGTGGACCTGAAAACCACTCCCGAATACATCCAGGCCGGCGCCGCCGCCGTCGCCGTGGGCGGTGAAATGGTCAGCGCCCAAGCTCTTCGAGAGGGCAAATTAGAAATCATCACCGAAAACGCCCGCCGCTACCTTGAGGCCGTCCGCTCCGCTCGCCAAGCCCTCGCGTAAGGCCGGTGGCTGCCTGCCATCGGATTGCAAGAGGAACCAGAGAGGTCAGCGGGGTTTGTGGCCGTTGCCTTCGATCCCTTGGATGAAGCGGTCCATTCGCTCGAAGAGTTGGGTCATTTTTAACTCGAGGGATTGCAGCCGAGTTTCGTGGCCATTCATTCGCTCGACCAGGTGGATTTCAGCCTGCGCCAGCCTGCCCACCAGATCGGTGACGGCGGCGATTTGCTCGCCGTGCTTGGCGGCGACCGCCCGCAACTCGGCCATTTCCTCGTCGTGCTTCTGCATGGACGCCGTCAGTTGCGCCTGCTGCTCGACGATAAATGCCATGGTCCGCTCGAGGTCCATAAGCCTGATTCTAAGAGCTTATCCGTAAATAGCTATTGTCTGCCGCCAGCAGATCATGGCCGCAGCCAAGGTCAGCAGGGCGACATAGCCTTCTTCGGTCTTCTCAAAACTCACCAGGAGC
>JAKAWO010000021.1 GCA_021827255.1 Acidobacteriota bacterium
TTTCCCAAGAGAATCTCGAAGCGCGGGTGGCGGAGGCGCTTCCCTGGCTTTTGCTCCGGTACTGGCAAATTGATCTTGCCTGGGTGGTCGAACAGGCTAAGCGATTTGACGTTCAAAACCGCTTGGGATTCGTGACCAGCCTTGCTCGCAGCCTTTCTGCTGAGAGGGCGGACACTGGGCGGACACAGGCTTTGTCCAACCTCGAAGCGACGCTGGATCGGAGCCGATTGGCCCGAGAGGATTTCCTTCCCCGCCCTCCGCGCGGTGATGCTGAACGAAATTGGCTGTCGCAAAGCCGGTCCGACGAGGCCCGCCATTGGAATCTGCTATCAGATTTGCGCCCTGAGCATCTCCAATATGCCGAGTGATCAGAAGTTTGTTATCCCGTCACCCTGGGCGGAGTTCCTGAGAGAACTCGATGCACTTCTTTCGACCCAGGTAGAAGTTCACTGCATAGGGGGTTTCGTGGTCAGTCTCCACTACAGGCTTCCGAGACCTACTGGGGATGTTGATTACTATTCGGTGTTACCAGCGCACTGCGCGCGTGACCTTCAGACTCTGGCCGGAGCCGGTTCGCCGCTTGCCAAAAAGTACAAGCTTCACTTTCAACAAGTCGCGGTGACCAATCTTCCCGAAAACTACAAAGACCGGCTGAAAGAAATGTTTCCCGGCCGATTCAAAGAGCCGCGCCTTTTCGCACCGGACCCGTACGATTTGATTCTGTCAAAATTAGAGAGGAACAGCCCCAAGGACCGCGACGACGTGGAATATATGGCCAAGACTCTCAGTCTCGACGCCGCTTTGCTTCGCGAACGGTACGAAAAGGAATTGCGCCCGTACCTTAGCAATGAAGCTCGCCACGATCTCACTCTCAGCCTGTGGATAGACTCCTGCTTTCCTTCACGTTGATAACGATTGCCGGCCAGCGGTACCACCGAGCCCTCACTCCAAGTTCGCTTGGCGCGCTCGACCCAGAAATGCCATTGCACTAAACACAACTGGGCTTGCCTTCCGCTGAAGGCAAGATGGGGTTCCGCGCCGGTCAGCCATATCCGACTCCCCAGCCCATCCGTACAGTGATGTGGTCGTTTTCGATCTGTCCGTCGGGCGTGTGCCTGATTGTGTTAGATTATGCAATACGAATGGCGAAGAAATCATACGCATTATCTCGGCGCGGGAGGCCAATCAGCGTGAGCGCCGAATCTATATTCAGCAAGCCGCTGAGTAAGCGGCAGAAATTGGTGCTGCGCCGAATCGCGGAGCGTCAGGCCGCCGGGGATGATTCCCGTATCAACTACTCGGACATACCGCCACTGACCGACGAGCAATTAGCCCGATTCCGTCGAACGCCCAAAGTGTTGGTCGCCGCCCGCGTGGATCGCGACGTTTACGATTGGCTGAGGAAATATGGTGCGGGCTATTCGACGCGTATCAATCACATCCTACGCGCCGTCATGTCCAGAGCACACTAGCCGCACCATACCCCTAGCTCCTGGTGTTGAATCTTGAATTTTGACTCGCGTGGCGGGGGAATCTATGGATGTTTCCCTCTTGCCGCTGATGCTTATCGGGGGGCAAAATGGGGGTGGTAGCGACGGCAGCGGGAACATTTGTGTCGTGCTTACTTGTACCTTCTTAATTAATCGTTAGCGCGCACCGCATCGGCCAATCCACATGCCGCGGAAGTATTTGGCGTTCGACCTTGAAACGGCGAAGGATGTGCCGGGACCTGACTTTAATTGGAAGGCCCACCGTCCTCTAGGCATTTGTTGCGCTGCCGCTCTGCGAAGCGATGTGCAGGAGCCGATTCTCTGGCACGGGGAGAATCTTAGCGGTGCCCCTGCTGAACGAATGTCGCAGACAGATGCAAAGCATGTCGTACTGGAACTTTCAAGGTTCGTGGCGGAAGGTTACACGCTGCTAACTTGGAACGGACTCGGATTCGACCTCGACATTTTGGCGGAGGAGTCAGGTTCGCTCACGGAATGTAAGGAGTTGGTGCTGAACCATGTGGACGCGATGTTCCATGTGTTTTGCCAGCTTGGTTATCCCGTTGGCCTCGAAAAGGCAGCACAGGCGCTAAAGATTCCAGGGAAGCCAGCGGGAATGTCCGGCGTGCTCGCGCCCCAGCTCTGGGCGCAGGGACGTTTCCAGGAAGTGCTTCAGTACGTTGCCCAAGATGTCCGTATCGCTCTCCAAGTCGCTCAAAACAGCGAGGAGCGGCGACGCTTTGAGTGGATTACCCGTAAAGGCACTTCGAGTTCGATGGAACTACCGCGAGGCTGGCTGACAGTCCGCGAGGCCGTCAAGCTGCCTCTGCCCGATACGTCTTGGATGACTCGCCCCATTCCTCGGAACGAATTTACGCATTGGCTGGGCGTAGAATGAGGATTCCGAGTCGCGCGGCGGCACTGACAGGCTGCACATTATCCAAGTTTGGCCCAGGAGGCAATTAAATTGGGTGATGGCGACGAGGGAGCATGTCTAAGCACTGGGCCGGCTGAGGGGTTTTTCGTGTGCGAGAGGTGCTTCGAGGATGATACGCTCAAAGCACTGGTCCGGCAAAACGTTTCTGAAACGGAATGTAACTTTTGCGGCCGGAGAAGCCGCAGAAGACCCGTTGCAGCCCCTTTGGACCGCATTATTGAAGTGATCAATGAGGCGATTGACCGCGAATATGACCTGGCTGCGAACAATTTGGGTTATGAGAGCGCGGAAGGTGGGTACTATGGGAAGCACTGGGACACCTATGATCTCTTGACCGACCAAATCGAACTTGAACTGCCCAACGATGACGGGACATTATTTGAAATTATAAGAAGTTGTGTGGGCGACGAGGTTTGGTGCGAGCGAAACCCTTATTCGCTTCGCCAGGACGAGAAACTCATATACAGTTGGGAACATTTCTGTGAATTCATAAAGTACGAACGCAGATATTTCTTCCTTTCCGCCGCCAAAGATGACAATGAAATTTTTGACCCGTCAGAGCTTCTCCCAATCATAGGCTCGACAGTTGAAGATTGTGGCCTCATTAGGACGATCGCAAAGGGTTCGCTGATATATAGGGCGCGACAATTTGCGGTCGGAGAAATCCTGAAGACATCCTACGATCTTGCTCCCCCGCCGAAAGAGAATGCAACTCGTTCCAACAGGATGAGTCCCGCCGGGATTGTGATGTTTTACGCGAGTGACGATCCCCAAACGGCTGCAGCGGAGATTGACGATAAGCCATCTCTTGGAATTTCCATTGGCACGTTTCGAATAACGCGCGATATTCTGGTCCTGGACCTAACACGATTGCCTCGTAGGCCTGCCTTCTTTGAGAATCACTATGGGTACGACCGCTACGCGGTGTCGTTTTTGCACGAATTTGTCCGGAGCATGGCGGCGAGGGTTGAGCCTGGTAATCGGGAGCACGTTGACTACGTCCCCACACAGGTTGTTACAGAATGGTTTCGGACTGCTTTTAAGCATGCCGATACTTCGATTGATGGAATCTATTATCCGAGCGCACAAATGAAAGCTGGTACGTCATTGGTCCTATTTGCGGAGCGGGACCGCTTAGTTTTAAACAAACGGGAACTCCGTGAGGAAACGAACGAGAAAGAACCCTATGAGGTTTGGGGATTTTCCGAGCGTCAAGAGAACGCATGGCTAAGGCTCGTCAGGGTTCGCGTTATGCGACAGCCGACGGGATCTTGATGCGCAATGGCTCGGAGGCGATCTCTGATGTCTCGCCGCGCGGCCGAGTGTGGAGACTTTCGAGTGCCCAAAGGGGGCTGTTTAGGAATAGACAGTTGGTTGAAGTGTGGGGACTTTTGTGGGGACTCCGGGTACAATTGCACCAGTTTTGGTGCAACTTGAAACAGCTTGGTACAACTCGATAACTTGCTGACCTACAAGGCGTTGCAGGGGTTTCTGCCGTCCGATCAACAAGTTGTGAATTTGGGCCAAATACGACTCTTAATCAGTAGGTTGGGGGTTCGATTCCCTCACGGCTCACCATCCAAATCCTTTTCCACCAATGCCTTCCCATTTTTCATAACTGCGTTTGCGGTCCAAAACAGACGGTGTCCCGGAGTTCGTTGGAGGTGAGCGGCGCCTCAATCCATTTTACGCCACCTTTTCCTGAGTCGCGGCCGTCTTTCTTCCCAAAGCCGCTTCCAGCATCCATAGATCCCGGTAGCCCATCATCCTCCGAAAATTCTTTTCGGTCATCAGCAGCGCTGCGGCGGCCAAGCGCAGCACCATCTTCCCGTCGCGCCAGCGGCAGATCTTTCGGGTTCGTAAACGCACGCCGCTATGCGGACTTTCGATGACGTTGGTTGAGACCAGGCAGCGCGCGAGGCTCGGTGACAAGCTCAGCCGGCTGACGGTGAACATTTCCGCCAAGCCTTCGCGCAAGCTCGCCGCCGCGCTCGGATATTCCCGCTCCAGCCACTCGGCCTGCTTCTCCAGACGCCCCATGCCTTCCCGAGCCGGCAGTCGGAACGCCGAGCGCATCACGGCTTTCACCTGGCCTTTCAAATCGTCGGGCAAGTAGCCCATCACGTTTTCGATTTTGTGATGGCGACACCTTTGGACCGGATTCTCAGCGCCAAACACCGCATCAATCGCGGCGCGCAGGGCCTTCGAGCCATCCATGACGAACAAGTGTTTCCGATCCGTCGCCAGCCCCCGACGCACCGCGTCTTCCAGCAGCCCCTTCGCCACCGTCTGATTTTCGCCCGCGCCTTCCGCGATCCCCAGCACCTGCTTCTTGCCTTCGTGATCCACGCCCACCGCCGCCCGCACGTGATGCTCGCCGAAAATCACGCCATCCACGTAGAGGATCAGCAGATCGAACCCCTCCAGGCGCCGCTCGCATAGGCGTTTTAATTCTTCTTCGCTCG
This sequence comes from Acidobacteriota bacterium, assembly GCA_021827255.1. Lineage (GTDB taxonomy): Bacteria > Acidobacteriota > Terriglobia > UBA7540 > UBA7540 > JAKCCV01. The sequence goes on from JAKAWO010000021.1 coordinate 4,893, forward strand.
CCTCGCGCGAGTGGACGTGCTGCCGGTGGACGATTGGGCGATGGCGCCCTTGGCCGACACCGAGCGCCGCGACTTCCTGGAAATCTGTCAGGATCGCTGTCAGGTGCGCTCGACGATCCTCACCAGTCAACTGCCCGTGGCCAAGTGGCACGAGCAGATCGGCGACCCGACCTTGGCCGACAGCATCCTCGATCGGCTGGTGCACAACGCCCACCGCATCGAGCTGCGCGGCGAATCCATGCGCAAGAAGCCCGGTGGCAAAGAGTCATGAACTGCGTCGCTTCGCTCCGATCCTGATCGCCATCGGGTCGGAATAAGTGATCGGCATCTATTCGGAATCGCTGACCGCCTTCATCGGAATAAGCATCGAAAAGTGCAGGAGAAGAGAAAGCGAACACGCATTCCCGTGTAGAAGTGCTGAAGCGCACTTCCGTCGAATAAAGTCTTCTGCGGAGCATCCATTGCCCGCCCGCGGATTCAATTGCAGGCGGTCAGGAACGTGTTCCAAGTGCGTCGCAACTCTTCGCTTTGAACTTTGGAGGGAAATCAAAAAGGGCTTGACAAGCCGAATGTATTATTGTATTAGTACGCTATGCTTTTACATGTGAACCCTTCCTCCGGCGTGCCCATCTATCTGCAACTCGTGGCGCAGGTGAAGCAAGCCGTGGCTGCGGGCGCACTCAAGCCGGGGGGCGCATTGCCGACCGTCCGCAAGCTTGCCGCCGACTTGAGCATCAACCCTAACACCGTGGCCCGTGCTTACCAAGACCTGGGCCGCGAGGGCGTGATCGCTACTGTGGTTGGCGGCGGCTCGTTCGTGGCCGACGGTGTGCCCGGCCTGCTTAAATCGGAGAAAGTGCGCCGCCTGCGGCCTTATGCAAGGCAAATGGCGGTGGAGGGGCGGCAGCTAAGACTTAGCGATGAGGAGGTACTTAAGCTAGTCCGGGAAGAGCTGGGCAAGCTGGGAGGAAGCCGATGGACGAAATAGCGATAACAACCGACGAACTGAAGAAACACTACTCGCAGTTGCGAGCCGTGGACGGCCTGCGCCTACGCGTGCCGCGTGGCTCTGTGTACGGTTTCCTGGGCAGAGCAACGGCGCGGGAAAAACCACGACGATTAAGATGCTCCTAGGCTTCATCCGCCCCACTTCCGGGATGGCAAGTGTCCTCGGCCATGACCCGCAGCGTGAACGTGTCGCGGTCCTTCAGCGCACGGGCTACGCGAGCGAGAGCAAGAGACTCTATGAGTGGATGACGGCGACTGAACTCCTTCGCTTCACACGCGCCTTTCACGCGCGGTGGTCAAGGGAGATGGAGGAGAAGTACGTGCGGCTGCTTCAGGTTCCCCTCCGGAGGCCTTTCAAACAACTTTCTCTGGGGAACCGCACAAAAGTTTGTCTCTTGCTGGCCCTCGCCCAACGGGCCGACCTGTTGATTCTCGACGAGCCGATGTCCGGCCTCGATCCCGGCACCGTGGATGAATTGTTTCGCATCCTGGCTGAGGACCACGTCTCAGAGGGCGGCACGGTCTTTCTCAGTTCCCATCAACTGTCCGAAGTCGAGCAAATTGCCGACTGGGTCGGCATCATCGACCATGGAAAGCTCTTGCTTGAGGCTCGCCTGGAGGACATCAAGAACGAGTTCCGCCTTGTAACCGCTGCCTGCGAGGGCATGTCTTCGTTCAAGCGGCCGGAGGTTCTTTCCGCCTCGCAGTCCGGTGGCTTTTGGAAGTATGTAGTAGCTCGCGATGCAGAGGGTTTCGCCGCGCTGCTACGGCAGCGCGGTAGTGTCGTGACGGACATTTCCCCGCTGAACCTTCGCCAGATCTTCTTGGAGTTAACGCGAAAGGAGGAGCCATGTACGCATGGAAATGGTGGCGCGAACACCGTGGCCGCGCCATCACTTACTTGATCATTTTGTCAGCGTTCGCGGCGTTTATTCCGTGGCTGAATCCGGCCGGGCCACCGCACTTTGCCGGCCAAGGTTACGTCCCAGGTGCCGTCGAAACGTGGCGTATTGCGCTAGTCGTGTTTGGCTCGATTGTCCTGGTAATTGCTGGCCTAGGGCTCGGAGCGTCCGGAGTCGGAGACGAATTCTCCCAAGGGACACTGGGCTTTCTATTGGCGCAGCCCCGCAGCCGGAAGTACTTCGTTTGGGCCGGTTGGCTTGCGGGTGCGTCTGCCGTTTTGATGATTATTGGACTGGCCGTGCTGATCTCACTGGCGAGCCTCGCCGTACTCACTAAGACCGCTCTCGGTTGGAAACTTCCGACCATCATCGTTCCCTTGTTCGTGCTGGGTGCGGTTGTATACGGGCTCACTTTCTTCATGACCGCGCTCACCAAGAACGGGCGCAACGGGATGAGCTACAGCCTGGGCGTGCTCGCAATCAGTTTGCCGTTACCTTGGGCGTTAGAAACAGAGGCCAAAGTCAGTGTACCTTCACCCTTCGACGTGCTTGAAGCTTCCAAGTGGGCAACTTCACAGAGCGCCCATTTCCCATTCGTGGCCATCATCGGATGGGGATTGGTCGCCCTAGCGTTCCCTTTGGCAACCCAGTTTCTGTTCGAGCGGGCAGAGGTGTAAAGCCTGCTCGATTCGGTTCGACGGCGTCCGACGTGGCGATCGGATTTGGTGGCGCAAGTTTACAAAGCCGCCCGTAACAAGGCTGGCCTGAAGCCGTGAAAGCTTCCACCCAAGTCGCGTATGCCCTTCCGTCACGGAGCGGCTTACGAACTGCCTTCGCCGCTGCCTCGGCTGCATTGTTCTTATCAGGATCCCGCGCCCTCGCCAGGTACGCAGCCCTGATGAGGCCGTCCACTTGAAGGCGCAAAAGGGGTGCGGCGGCAGTGAAGTTCCATCGGGAGATCAAGAGCTTTGCCGCATCAAGCAAGTCAAATGACCGCTTGATGATTCCGACAAAGAAGAAATCCGTGTAATAGAGGTTTCCTCCGCCGTGATTGAGGAAGTCTCGGCACACCCCCGAATGCTCTTGCTCCGCGCGCTCAAGTCGAGAGAGATACTTCCCGAGACCTGGGTAACGCTCAAAAGGCGTCAGTCCGTCTATATTGCTGCTTTCGTCTTTCACTCCGGGCAGCATAACCGCCGACACAAAGTGCGTCAAGCGGCCTTTGGCGTGAGCGGGCTGCGTCAGCGAGCCTGCCCCTCCAATGTGAAGTGTGAATGAAATCGGGTCATCTGCTGATACTGTGACCTTCTTCATGCACATGCCCGTGAGAGTTGTTCACGGATTGGTGTTCGGCGCTTCCAATCGCGCGACCCTCTTCCTTTGTCCCAATTTCGTGGCCGGTTTGTAATGCGGACTGCTTGGAAACGTCGCGGCTCAATGCCTGGCTGGCGAAGGCATTGGACCACACGGTCAGCGATCTCCCCAGGCGTGTCTCTGGGCAAAGCGGAATACTGCGCGTGATCTCGGAACAGGTCGCGAATCTCTGAAGGCATCGGATGGACGCTCTGAATCACCGCCAGCTCGGGATGTGGCTCAAAACACTTTTTAGCTTCCTGTGCAAGCAACGCTTGGCCTGCGGTCGCATTGTTTTCGTTCTCTGGCATGTGCTACCCCCGCTGGCGCCGCTGTCCGGGGCTCTGCCCTGCCAGAGGCATGAGCCGCGCCCATTAGGAAGACGCATTTTACCTCAGAGTGGTTTCCGAACCGTTATGGCAACTGAGTAGGTATTATCTCCTATGGAAACACTCAGTTATATAATTACGTACGCCGGGCGCATCAAGTTAAATCTTGCCAAAGCGAGTTGTTGCGAGGCGGGCGCGAGAGGCGTACACTCTGCTTATCCGCGCCTTGGACGCCTGGTCGGAACACGGTTGCTCACGTGGAGGTCGAGTTGTCTCCGGGGCGGCCGCAAGGCGAGAGCTTCCGTCGGAGCGAGCCCGATGCAGAATCCGAGTCCTGCCTTAATCGCACTTGAAGAAACGCCGAATAGAGTCGCCGAGTTGCCGGTGGCGCCGCCTTCGGGGTGCGCGGGGTCCGAGCGCGCGGCGGCGAGAGGCGATCGGGCGGCCGAGGTGAAACTGCGCCGCCTGGGGTTGCGGCAACTCGACCGCATGGCCTCACTCGAGCCTCGGGTTCTGAAGGGCGGAGACGCCCGCGCCATCCACGACCTTCGCGTGGCCAGCCGGAGGCTTGAAGCGGTTGCCGACTTGATCTGCCCGGCGCCCCTGCCTGCCGAAGCGCGGAAATTGCGCCGGCAAATCAAGCGCTCGCGGCGGGCGCTCTCCAAGGTGAGAGACTCGGACGCGCTTCTGGAGCGCATCGAAACGCTTCTAGCCCGGAAGAGAACCGCGCGGCGCAAGGCGTGGGCGGTGATCGCAAAACACTTGAGGGAGCGGCGCAAGGAAGCGTTCCGGCGCGCGAAACGAAAAATCAGCAGGGCCGAGCTGCCCGCAGCGCTCGCCAGGCTGAGGGAATGGCTGGAGCTCGAAACACCTCCGAGCCTGGCGCGGAGTCAGGCTGGAGCGGAGCCCGCCAGGCTGACCGCCGGCTGGCTGCAGGCCCGGATCGGGAAGGCCATCCAGGAAGCCGGAGCGACTTTTGAAGCGCGTCTGGGACGGGTCCGCGAGCGGCCGGACGCGCCCGCGGCGCATAAGGCGCGGATCGCCGCCAAGCGAGCGCGATACCTGGCGGAGATCCTGCGCGATTTTGGGGCGCCCGAGAGCGCGGAGGCGGCGGCCTGGTTCCGCGAGGTCCAAAAGCGGCTGGGCGACTGGCACGATCTGGGGTTGCTGGAGGAGGCGATGATTGCGGTGGCCGCGCGGTCGGGCTTCCTCCGCGATCACCTGGACCGGGCGTTCGAGATCGAAAGATTGATCGTGCAGAACCGGCGGAAGAAGGAGGAATTGCTGGGAGCCTTCAACGAGCTGACCGCCGAAGAGCGCTTGCGGAGCATTCGGGAGCGGATGAGCTACGTGGCGGCGTCCCCGCCGGAGGCTTTGGCGAAGGCGTGAGCGGAGGCTCGATCCCCGCCCTCCGGGACGGTTTCTGCGGGCGGCTCGGCGCGCGGGGCGGGTTTTCGATCCGGCGCGGTGGGCGCGGAAACCGGCGGCTGACCGGCGAGCACGCGGCTGATGCCTTCTTTCAATTGGCCGAAAACCACCGGAACCTCGGGCCCGGCGTCAATCACCGTGAAGTGATATTCTTCCGCCAATTTGTCCAACTGGCCCAACAACGCCGTCTGGTATCGGCGAAAGCTCTCATACATGTCCTCGCCGGGGTGCAAGTCCATTCCGGACTCCCAGTAATCGAAGCCCCGCGAAAAGACGACGCGAGGAATCAAGTCATCCACGTTGATGCGCAGGTAGAACATGGCGTCCGGCTTGAGGGCGAAGCTATAGACATGGCGCAGCCATTCGGGATCCACGCCGCGCACGATGGCGCGAGCCATTAAGGAGTAGATGTAACGGTCGGTCAGCACCACAAAGCCGGCGCGCAGCGCGGGGACAATCTGCTTTTCGAGGCGGTCCACAAAATCGGTGGCGTAGAACACACTGAGGGTGAGACGGCCAAGGATATGGCCCTCCTTCGCCTGCTTGATGCCTTTCCCGGCCAAATCGGAGCGGGTCATGCCGGTGTCGAGCACCGCGCGGCCCTGCTGCTCCAGCCACGGCTTGAGCAGGTTGACCTGCGTCGAGCGGCCGACGCCGTCCGTGCCCTCAATCACGATGAGCTTGCCGCTCAAGTCTTCGAGGTTCATGCCGGGCAAGACTGAACCGTAGGTTTCTCTCATGGCGCGACCCTCAATCGCTTCGCCTGGGCCAGCTTGGCCAGGACAATCTGGCGCATTTGCGACTGCTGGACTTCAATCGGCAGGGTGGCGTCAACCGCGGTGAGCTCGAATTCGGGGACGATCTTCTCATATTCTTCCATGATCCTGCCTTGGAAGATCTCAAAGCTGTCTTCCGGGTTGGCGCTCAGCTCTAAGTCCATTCCCGCCTCGTAGAATTTGACGCCGTTGCGGCCGCTGCGCAGGCGATTCAGCGCCACATCGAGGGGAATACGGAAATAGAAAGCGACCGTGGGCTTGACGGCGAAGCTGTAAAGCTCGCGCACCCATTGGGGATCCATGCCCCTGACCACATCCCGGGCGAAGGCCGTGTAGATGTAACGGTCGCAAAGGACGACGGCGCCCGCCTTGAGCAGCGGAATGATGTTGTGCTCAATGCGGTCGGCAAAGTCGGTGGCGTGGATCAGGCTGAAACTGGCGGGCGTCAGCATCCGCCGCTTCTTGCCGCGCTTGGTGGTGTCCCTGACCAGGAGCGAGGAATTCCATTCGCTGAAAACGGTGCCGTAACCCTCGCCCTGGAGCCACTGGTGGAGAAGCGCAAGCTGGGTGGATTTGCCGGAACCGTCAATGCCCTCGACCACAAAAAGCTTGCCGGGAAAACGATGGTCGCCATAGCGCTTCAAAAGTGAAGCTCCTGCGGGTCGAGGGGAATTATGAAGCCAACCTTCAGTATATCATATCGGCGGGGGGATGGGATGCAGGATCGGGGGCCTTGGAATCGTCTATAACATGCTGAATCCAATGGCATTATCAACATTTACGGCGAGCCTAATCGGAAGGCTTTTTGGAGGGAATTTACAATCGTTTGGGTGGCGCTGGGGGTCAGCGAAGCAGCGATGAAGTTATAGGTTTTGCCGGAACTGAGAATGATGTGAAAGGTTCCTGTGTTAATGCCAAAGAATTGGTTGAGAGCGACCTCCTGGATTTGGCTTGAGTTGACGGCAAAAACCTTTTTTGTTCCCTGGTCGTATTCGAGTTTGTTGCCTGAAACGATCAGCACGCCGTGCGGTTGGCCGCCGGATTGAAGCAGGCTGAGCGCCTCGCCGAGATTGAGCACGTCAAACCGCGCCGCCGCCGCGCCAGCCTTCCCTGCCAGGCCGCCTGAAACCGTGAAGGCTACTTCGGCCTCGGTGCCGTCGGGGTTGATCACAAAAAGGCTGCCAGGCCCGGTGGCGGCGCCCGCGGCCACGCGAACTGAGGCCAACAACTTGCTCGGCTTCACAAAATTGGTTGCGTCAACCAGGATGCCGGGGTTGGAAAAAGCAACCTTGGCGCCCGCAGCGAAATTTTTCCCCACAACTTGAACCTTCAAGTGGCTTCCTGGAGCGGCGGCGGCTGGTTTGACGCTCGAAACCACCGGAGAACCGGGCGCGGGGGTGCGGACTTCACCGGGGAGCGGGCTCGGGGCGGAAGGGGCTGGCGTGGAAGCGGCCGCGAGGATCGTAAAAGCAAACTCAGCTGCGGCGCCGTCGGGATTGGAGACGTAAAGCTTGACCGCGCCAGGCTCGGCCAGCGCGCCTGCCTCGATCTCGGCTTCGAGCTCAGAAGCGCTTTGCCAGCGAGTTCGGATCACGCGCACGCCCGGGCTGGAGAAGGAGACGTAAGCTCCTTTGGCGAAGCCTTGTCCGGAAATCCTCAGCGTGGCCTGAGCTCCGGCGTCAATCTGCGCGGGGATGACGTGGGCAATCCGCAAAGGAGAAGGGGGCGTGAGGCTCGCGCCCGTCCGCGGCGATAATGCGCCGCTCCCGACCAGAAGCGCCAAGGTTAGGAGCACCGGCCGTGGCATCCTGCCGCCCTCCCACGGGAGATGTTACCGCTTTGCGCCCAAGTTGCGCTACCTCGCGCCACCGCCGAAGACGGGAGCGCGCTCAAACGTGGCCCTTCGCCTTCTGGATGATCCCTGAGCCCTCTTTCAAGGTGAGGATCTGGTTGACTTCGAGGTTGTGAAAGCTCTCGATCTTCCGGGTCGTGGGCCAGGTGACCTCAAGGAGATCAATCTCGCGGGCGTCGCCCACGCCGAAGTGCAGCCGCAGGTCGCTCTGGGACATGACGCTGGTGCCGCTGTGGACTTCGTCAATTTGCGAATGCTTCCCCGTGACCACGCGGAGGCGCGCGCCGATGGCGGTGCGGTTGCACGCGGTGCCGACCAGCTTGACCTTGATCCAGTTTTTCTTGTTGCCGCCCTCGTTCCGCAAAAGCGACGGGTAATCGTTCATGTTGTTGACCACGACGTCCATATTGCCGTCGTTGTCGTAGTCGCCGAAGGCGCAGCCGCGGCTCGAGAACTTTTCGGTGACGCCCGGGCCCATCTGCTTCGACACGTCCTTGAATCTTCCGGTGCCCAGGTTGTGATACACGATGCGAGGCTCCTTGAAGGTCTCGCCGAGATGGTGCTGGTCAATCGAGGGGTAAACGTGGCCGTTGACCTGGAAGATGTCGGGCCAGCCGTCGTTGTCATAATCCACAAAGCCGCAGCCCCACTGGACATACTGCGTGTTGACGCCGATGCCGGCTGCGTAGGTGACGTCGGTAAACGTGCCATCGCCGTTGTTGTGGTAAAGGTCAGCGGTGTCGTCGGAGAAGTTGGTTTTGAAAATGTCCAGCCATCCGTCGCAATCGTAGTCGGCCACGCCGACGCCCATGCCCGCCTGCTCCATGCCGTCTTCGTTGTAAGCGACGCCGGCCATCACGCCGATATCCGTGAACGTGCCGTTATGATTATTGTGGAACAGGATGCTGGGCTCGGAATCCACGGCGACGTAGATGTCGGGCCAGCCGTCGTTGTCAAAGTCATAGGAAACGGGGGTGATGGAATAGCGCGGCCCCGGCTTCAAAATGCCGGCCGGCTCGGAAACGTCGGTGAACGTGCCGTCGCCGTTGTTGTGATAGAGGATGTTGTAACCGCCGGGCAGGCCGCGCGGGCCGCACATCACCGGAATGCCTTTCCATTGGCAGTAATCGGTCTGGCCGGGTACGGGAACCTTGGCCAGGTCAAGGACGATGTAGTTGGCGACAAAAAGGTCCAGGTGGCCGTCGCGGTCGTAATCGAGAAACGTGCAGCCTGAACCCCAGCGCACCTCGTCTTTCCAAAGGCCCGCTTTCTTCGTCACGTCGGTAAACGTCCCATTACCGTTGTTGTGGAAGAGGAGGTTGTGGCCCCAGAAGGTCAGGAAGAGATCGTCCCAGCCGTCATTGTTGTAATCTCCAACGCAGACGCCGGTCTGCCAGCCGCTGCGGCCAATGCCGGCCTTTTGGGTGACATCAGTGAACGTTCCGTCGCGATTGTTGTGGTAAAGATGCGTGTGGGGGGCTTTGCCGGGCGGATAGATTTTGTTGTGGAGGCCGTCCAGGCGGGTTCCGTTGGTCAGATAAATGTCCATCCACCCGTCCTGATCGTAATCAAAGAAGGCGATGCCGCTGCCCTTGGCTTCAATGATGTAGTTTTTCTGCTTCACGCCGCCCCAAACGTTCATGGTGTTGAGGCCCGCCTCGCGCCCCACATCCACGAACTGGACCTGCGGCGCGCCCTTCGGAGCGGGAGCGGTGGCCGCCTGCAACACCGGGAGGCTCGACCAGCGCCCAATGGGAGCGCGTAGGAAGTCGAGAAGGCCGGAACCCAAAAGCGTTGCGGAACCGCACAGAAGATGACGGCGTGAAAGTTTCATCCTCGGTTTACGATGCGGAGAATTTTTGAGACGCTGCTTTCCAAGAGTTTTGGGCCCTTCGAGCGGCCAGGCAATTATAACACGCCCGCCGCGACCTCTGGCGAGATATAATCATAGACCCACAGGGGGTTCTCCATGAGCAGAAAAGTGCGAGCGAGCCTCGTGCCGCTGGCGGCGCTCCTTTGCGCCCGGTTGGTAACCTCGACGGCCGACTGCGCGCCCCACCCCATCGAGACGGAGACCGTCCACTACGTGAGCGGCGGGGAATCAGTGTCCGGCTTTCTGGCCAAGCCGACGGCGCCCGGACGCCATCCCGGACTGATCGTGATCCATGAGTGGTGGGGGCTGGTGCCGTGGGTGAGAGAGCAGGCGCGGAAATTCGCCGGGCAGGGGTACGTTTCGCTCGCCGTGGACCTTTATCGCGGCCCATCGACGACCAATCCCGAAGTGGCCCATGAACTCATGCAGCGCTTGCCGCCAGACCGCGCCGTGCGCGACCTGGTGGCGGCGTTCAACTACCTGGCCGCGCGCCCCGACGTGGACCCCAACAAGATCGGCTCGGTTGGCTGGTGCATGGGCGGCGGGTATTCACTTCTGCTCGCTGTCCATGAGCCGAGGCTTGCCGCGTGTATTGTGAACTACGGCTCGCTGCCCAGCGATCCGGCCACGATCGCCAAAATCCGCGCGCCGGTGCTCGCCAATTTTGGCGGCTTGGATCGCGGCATCACGCCCGCCAAGATTCGCGCTTTTGAGAAAGCGATGCGAGCCGCCGGCAAAAGCGTCAACGCAAAAATTTATCCAGACGCCGGCCATGCGTTTGAAAATCCCAACAACCAAGCTGGGTATCGCCCCCAGGACGCCCGCGACGCTTGGAACCGCATGACCGATTTTCTGGCCAAGACGTTGCGGTAAGGCGCTTCAAGTGTCAGAGGTAGAACAGCTCATCCCCCCAGAGCGCAAGGTTTTTCTCAAGATATCGCCACGCCCTTCAGGATTCCGCGCCCCGGCGAACCCGTCGCGCTTCGCTTGAGCCGACCGAGGGTTGGGGTTATAGTGGGACTTTGGTTTGCAGGGGAAACAGATACAGGTCTTGATACCAGGAAAATCCGCCAGAAGACGAGCTCACGGAACCCGCCGGGACTTTCTCAAGCTCTCGGCCGCTGCGGCCGCCGGGACGGCTTGGGGCATCGGCCCGGGAGCTCACCTGCTCGGCCAGACGCCGCGCGGCAATTCCTCGCCCATCTCCATTCCTGTCACCTTTACGAACATCCGCCAGCAGGCCGGCCTCACCTTCCGGCAGGATTCCACCGAAAGCGCGGAGAAGTATTACCTTGAAACCATGGGCACGGGCGTGGGCTGGATTGACTACGACCAGGACGGGCTGATGGACCTTTACTTTGTCCAATCCGCCGCGACTCAGGTTTACAAGCCGCCGCGGCCGCTCCATTCCGCCCTTTACCACAACAACGGGGATGGAACGTTTACGCAGGTGACGGCCAAAGCCGGGGTGGGAGGCGAAGGTCACTACGGGCAGGGCGTGGCCGTGGGAGATTACGACAACGACGGCTATCCGGATCTGTACGTCACCGGCTACGACAGCGCAATGCTTTATCACAACAACGGCGATGGCACGTTCACCGACGTGACCGCGAAGGCCGGGGTCGCCGATGCAGGGCAGTGGTCCACCAGCGCCGCTTGGTTCGATTACGATAAAGACGGCTGGCTCGATCTTGTGGTCTGCAACTACATTGATTGGTCGCCCAAGAACAACCTCTGGTGCGGCGAGCACCGCCCCGGCTATCGCGCTTATTGCCATCCGGACAACTATCACGGCCAGCACATCGCGCTCTACCACAACAATCACGACGGAACATTCACCGACGTGAGCTTGAAGTCCGGGGTGGGCAAGCCGGAAGCCAAGGGCATGGGGGTGGTCACGGCGGACTTCAACAACGATGGCTGGCCCGACATCGCCATCGCCAACGACACTTGGCCCAATTTCCTCTTTATCAACCAGCGCGATGGAACCTTCAAGGACGTCTCCTTCATCTCCGGCATTGCAGCGAGTGAAGATGGACGCTACGAGGCCGGCATGGGCATTGACGCGGCCGACCTGTTTGGCAACGGCTGGTTTGACATTTACATCACCCACCTCGACTTCGAGCTCAGCCGCCTCTATCGCAACAACGGCGACGGCACCTTTGACGATGACACCTATCCCTCCGGCATCGGCAACACCGCGATTTTGCTGAGCGGCGTGGCCATGAAGTTTATGGACTACGACAACGACGGCTGGGACGACATTCTGCAATTGAACGGCGCCATGGTGGACAACATCCGCCTCTATCACACCGAGGTCCACTATAAAGAGCCGATGCTCATGTACCGGAACCTGGGCCACGGCAAGTTCGCCAAAGTGTCGAAGTACCTTGGGCCGGATTTCAACCACCCGGTGGCCGGACGCGGGCTGGCGGTGGCCGACTTCGACAACGACGGCGACCTGGACATCGTCACCAACGACCGCGGCGATTTCCCTGAGCTGCTGCGCAACGACGGCGGCAATTCCAACCACTGGCTGACCGTCCGGCTGATCGGCACCCGGTCCAATCGCGACGGCAACGGCTCATCGCTGCGGCTCACCTCGGAAGGGTTCACGCAGGTCAGGCAATCCAAGGGCGGAATGAGCTACATGTCGGCGCAAGATCCGCGCATCCATTTTGGGCTTGGCCAGCGGCGCAAGATTGATTCGCTGGCCGTCGCCTGGCCGAGTGGCCACGTGGACACGCTGGCCGACGTTCCCATCAATCAAATCATCGTGGTCAAGGAAGGCGCGGGCATCGTGCCCGGGCCGAAATAGCATCGAACGGCTTCCAGGGTCCTCGGCTGGAGGGCTTCAAGCGAGTGAGGATGACCTTTTCCGGCAAGGTCGGCTTGACCGAGCTGGATGGCAAGCTCGATCAGGCGCG
>JAKAWO010000344.1 GCA_021827255.1 Acidobacteriota bacterium
GCTCGAGCTCGCGGAGCGCGACGGACGAGCTCTGCTTGGCGTTCCTGGCTCGCCTGATGGCTTGGCGCCGCGGCTGCGCTGCCGGCGCGGCAACCGTGGCGAGGATCAGCACCGCTAGGGCCGCGACGAGACCGCATCCTAACCTTAATCGGCGGAGCATGCTCGTACCCTCCTTCGACCGGCGCCCCTGTTGGCGCCCGCAAAATGTGGCAGCCCCCTGCCGCTGAACTCGCCGGCGCTTATCCCGATCTCCCTATCCTGACGAGCGCGTAACTCCCGTCGCAGCTGCGAATGTAGGCGTACACTGGCGGGTCGGGCGCGCCGTACACAGCGTCGCCGGGCGAAGCTTGCTTCTCGGGAGATACGTTGGCGCAACTCCCCCCGTCAGAGAACCAGTCCGTGAAGGTGCCACATGAGCAGCTCACGCACTGGCTCTCGTACTCCGGCAGCATACTATCATAGCCTGATTGACAAACTTGGAATTGGCACGCCCCCGTCGGACACACGACGGTGACCGTCTCCTCTGACAGGCAGCACGCGATCTGTCCCCCGGTGCAGGTGGCGTGCAGGGGTGCGCTCAGCGCGAGCAAGGCGAGAATCCCAGCGAGCGCCCCAAGAACGGACGTGGTCCTCAGCCTTTGGGCTCTTAGGTCTGTACGTGGCATTACGACCTCCTTTCGAGCGACTTTTGACTTTAGCCTCACTCTAAACCAAGGGGGGGGCGTTGTCAATGCCTTTCCTAGGCCGCAGCCTGCCAGCAAACAGCGGCGGCGGGCCGGCTGGAGTGGGCCGTCCAAGCGGCTCAAGGGAGCTGCAAAATTTTCGCGAAGAAACCGTGGCTTTCCATCTTGGCCTGTGCGGCGCGAGCGTCGCGCTCGCCCGCGTCTCAAAATCCCTCCGGCGCCAGCCCCAGCTTATTGATGCAAAACTTCCCGAATTCAAGCCGCTCGTGAACCCTGCGTAGCGCCAGAATTTGAGCGTGTGGTTGAAAATTCTGCAACGCAGGCGGTACAATTTGTATCTAACAAATGAGCAGGGGAGCCCTTGGTTGAATGAGGAGGTTCAAACCATGAAAAGATTCTTTTTGGCGTTGGCCGCAGTGTTTGTGGCCTTTGGAACGGTTTCAGCCCACGCGGCGATTCGCGGCCGCTACGTCGAAGTGCGAAGCGCGGACGTGTGGACGGGCCCGTGCTTTGCCAACTCGCAGGTTGATTTGCAGGGCAACGAAGCGATTCTGGGGTGGGACGTGACCCATGGAGCATGGAAAGGGACCGATCTGAAGGGTCTGAGCGTCGTCGCCGTGGTGAAGGCCAAAGCCACCTTGGGCGATCGTTACCACGATCCCTATCCGGCGGAAGCGGTGCTCATTGTTGACCGGCGGGCAAACGAAGCGCAGCGAACCGCGCTTGAGAATTTCGCGCGGGCCCAGGCGGGACGCTTACTCGACCATGTTGTGCTGGTCGAAACAGCGCCGATTACTTTCAAAACCATCGCGCACGATGCAGTAGCGCTCACGGCGGGCAAGCTGGCGATGATCCGGACGCGCTCGCTCTGCTCGGGCGATGTCATCTGCGGCAACGAATTCACCTATTACCCTCCGCTCACCAAAGACGCGCATGCCATGCCGGCCTATACCGAACAGGAAGCCTATAACGGGCGCGGCCTCGGCGTGGTGTGGGATCGCAGCGACCGTCGCAGCGCATTCGTCGGCACGTTTGCCAGGTAATCATGGGGCGGGGAACCGGAGCTCGAGCCGTGCGCGCGAGGTCGAGCGTTAAGGCCCGTCAGGGAACGGCGCCGGCGCACCGGCTACTCGGCGCTCTTGACTTCGGAGCGGCCAGGGACGTCAGGAGACCACAGGCTGCTTGCGGCCTCGCCGCAGTCGCTTTCAGCAATGAAAATCTCAATAAGGAGTAGACAAACATCATAGGAGGTTCGATGTTTCAAAGGCGTTTTTCCGTGCTGGGTTTCATCCTCCTTCTTTCATCTTCCATCGCCTTCGCCCAGAACTACAAGGTGGTCACGGACTCAACTCCGCCCGGCGCCGGTTTCCCGGCAGCGGTTGCTTCCGCTCTCCAGCCGCAGGGCATGAAATTTGAAGATGGTCAAGGCCACATCGTAGCGGAAATTTGGCTGGCCAAAGCCCTGCCAGCCGCTCCCAACCCAGCCAGCTCGCCCGACGTTCTTTACGGTAGCTTGGCGCCAGGCACCTTCGTCGGCGTGCTGCAATTTCCCGCCAAAGGGTCGGACTTCCGCGGCCAGCCTATCCAGGCGGGATACTACACTTTGCGCTACGAATGGATTCCCGAAGACGGCAACCACATGGGGGTGAGCCAGTATCGCGACTTCCTTCTGCTGCTGCCGGCCGCGAAGGACACGAATCCCAGCCAAGTCATGGCCTTCAAAGATGTCATCAAGCTCAGCCGCCTGACGACCGGCACCGGACACCCTGGCGTGCTCTCCATGGATCCGGCCAGCAGTTCGGTGACTTCGCTCCCGGCGGCTTTTCAGGACGATTCGCAAGACTGGGCCATCCAAGCCAAAGCCAGCATCGGCGGCAAAGCGACGCCCCTGGCGTTCGTCCTGGTGGGCGAGTATCAGGGCGGGTGATGAGTCCCCGCGCGCTCGCGGCGAGCTCAGGTGCCGGCCCCAACAGTTTTTGCCGGCCCGGTGTGCAAGACGACGCGAAGTGAAGCGGAGTTTGAAGCGCGATGCGGGTCATTCAAAAGACGATTGTAGCGCTCCTGGCGCTGCCCGCGGTGGCGATGCTGGCGGGGGCGAATCCGCCCCAGCCAGCGACCGTGACCGGTCCGGCGAGTGTCGTCCTCCGTGGCAAGCTGGTCCAGCTTCAGGGAACCAAGCCGGCGATCGAGACTTCCGGCAAGCAAATCCTGCTCGCTGGCATGAACCATTTCATCTTCCGAACCTTGCAGGATAAGCGGTTGGCCAACCACGAGGTTGAGCTCCACGGGTCCCAACTCGCGGACGGATTTTTCCAGGTGGACAGTCTCTATACGATT
>JAKAWO010000345.1 GCA_021827255.1 Acidobacteriota bacterium
CAGGAAAGTGTTTCAGGGCGAGGTGTGGGCGCCTAAAGCTGAGATGGCGCGCCTATCCGGCATGAGCAGCGGTGGGAAACGCCCGGTTCGGCCGGCGGACACGCTGACCCGCCGGGAAAAGACCATCATCAGCTACCTCACGCAAGGCTGGAGAAATCGCGAAATCGCCCGACAGCTTTCGATTACGGAGCAGACGGTGAAGAACCACCTGCGCTCGATCTACGACAAGGTCGGGGTTTCCGACCGGCTGGAGCTGGTCCTTTACGCCATCCACCGCCAGCTCGAGCTGCCTCCCATCGGGCCGCTTGAAAGGTCCGCCTGAACTCACCCACCTGCTTTACAGAGCGACGGAAATAGCGGCGCGACGGGCCGTCGTCGGACGGCGGCCATAGATCACCGCGACCACGGAATGCGCAAGAAGTTGCGTCGCTCCGTGTAGCCTCTTATTTTACGCCAGCGACCGCTGTCGAGCCCATTGAAGAATGGAATTTGGAAGCGCCGAAACGATTGTGGTAAGATACGCCGCGTTTGGGTCCGGCCGCCATGGGAAGGGGTTCGGGCCAGACGCCGTGTGGTGCGTCAACTCATGGACGTGGAATCCCTTAGAGAGGTTTAAGGGGCAACGCCGGGTTTGCCATTGCAAGGTTCTTGAATTGCTCGCGCACAGGTAATCCTTCCGGGAAGTTGACACGGTGAGCCCCAGGCAGGTAGGAACGATGGCCGAGACCGACCGCGCCGATGGCGCCCCTCCCCCAGAGGGAAATGCGCAACCGAGTTCGCGGATTGGCGCGCGGGCGGAGCCCAACCCATCGCGTTCCGTTCATCGCCACCCGAAATCCTTCGCGGATCTGCGTGCTTTCCTCGATTACGCGCGAGTTGAAAAAGGCTTGGCGGCGAACACCCTTGAGGCTTATCGCCGCGACCTGGGTGAGTTCTTGTCTCATCTCGCGCAGCGGAAGGTCAGTTTGGAAAAAGTCACGCGAGAAGATATTCGCGGGTTTTTGGAAGGGCTATACCGGCGCGGACTCAGCGCGCGCTCGGTAGCGCGGCACCTGGCGGCTTTGCGCCATTTTTACGCTTACCTGATGAAGGACGGCCGGGTCGGCTCGAATCCCGCTCGTGAACTGGATTCTCCAAAGCTGGGGCAAAGCCTGCCCACCTACCTGAGCGGTCAAGAGATTGATGCTTTATTGGCCCGGCCCGACTTGGGCACGCCCCGGGGCTTGCGGGACCGCGCCTTGCTCGAGTTGCTCTACGCGACGGGGATGAGGGTTTCCGAGCTGATGGGGGTGCGTTGGGGGGACTTCGATCCCAACCTGGGCGTGATCCTGTGCCGCGGGAAGGGGAGCAAGGAACGGCTGATTCCGGTGGGGAAATCGGCGCTGCGGGCCATCGAAGCTTATCTTCAGGAGGGACGAGCGAAACTGGTTCGGCAGCCCGACGTGCCTTATCTGTTCCTAAACCGCCAAGGGCGGCCGCTAACGCGGGTCGGCTTCTGGAAAATCCTGGTGGGGTACGGGCGCGGCGCAGGGATCCGCACGCCGCTCAGCCCGCACACGATCCGGCACTCCTTTGCGACCCACCTGCTCGAGCGCGGCGCCGACCTTCGCTCGATTCAAATCATGCTGGGGCACAGCAATATCTCAACGACCCAGGTTTACACCCACATCCTAAAGGAGCGCCTGCGACAGGTCTATCAAGCGCACCATCCGCGAGCCTAAGCCATGAGCGACTACAACTTCCTGATGGAAAGCAGGCTCTCGCCGCGCCAGTTCCAGGTCGTCAATCAGTTAGCGGCGGCGGCGCGCGCCGAAGGGCTCAATTTTTACCTGGTCGGGGGCGCGGTTCGAGACTTGACCTCCGGGCGGCAGATCATTCGCGACCTGGACTTTGCGGTCGAAGGCAACCCGGAAAGAATCCTCCGTCACCTGGAACGTTCTCCCGCCGCAAAACGCCGGCCCGCTGCGGCTAGCCTCGCGGTTGAGGAAGAAGACCCGCCGCGAATCGAGGACGCGCGGTGGGACGGCCGTCAGGTGACCGCCGAGATTCATTTCACGAACGGGGTGCGCGCCGAGGTCAGCCAGTGCCGCCGGCAAGATTACACGAAGGCTGGCAGACCGCCGGAAACGTTGCCCGCGACCATCTTCGAAGATTTGCGGGGACGCGACTTCGCCCTGAACGCCATGGCCGTATCTCTCCATCCCAACTCGCGCGGCTTGCTGCTTGACCCGACCAACGGCGCCGGCGATATCGAGCGACAGGAGATTCGGGCCCTCCACTCCCGAAGTTTTTTTGAGGACCCTTCACGCATTTATCGCCTGCTGCGGCTGGGTCAACGCCTGGGCTTTAAGGCGGAGGAAAAGACGGGAAACGGGCTGCGCGCGGCGCTCGAGAATCAAATGCAAAACTCCCTGACGCCGGACCAGCAGGGAAGGGAGCTGGAAGCGATTTTGCGGGAGGAAAATCCGGCCCGAGCGCTCAGACTTTTTTCGGACCGGGGGCTGCTGGGAGGACTCGACCGCAAGCTGGGCCGTGTTTCCTATGATCGCTTCCAGAAAATTCGGTCCCTGGGTCAGAAATTTCCCGAAGCCGACTTGTTTCTCCTGAACTTCGATGCCCTGGTGGCGCACCTGGGCGCGGCGCAAAAGGCGCGCTTGGCCAAGAAAATTATCCGAACTCCCCGCGCCATCGAGATGGCGCTCCATCTGGAGCGCGACGCCAGAAAACTGGCGCGGCTGCTCTCGAGCTCGCGCGCGGCGCAGCCGAGCCAAGCGTGGAAACTGCTCAGCGCGCAACCGCCGACGCTGCTGTTTTACCTGCTGGCGTACTATCCTCAGCCCAAGATCCAGAATCGGCTCAGGCATTACCTGTTTAAGGCGCCGCAAATGAGAACTCGACTGCCCCGCCTTGAGCTGCATACGCTCGGCATAAACCCCGGACCCAAAATGGAGCAAATCCTGACG
>JAKAWO010000346.1 GCA_021827255.1 Acidobacteriota bacterium
CCGCTGAAGTAGCGTCCGGTGGGCATTTCGAGATCAAGGCCCGCCATCGCCGAACGGACTGTGCTGTGGGTGGCGCCAAAGTCGGAGGTGACAAAGCCCTTGAAGCCCCAATCCTTCTTCAAGATTTGACGGAGCAAGATGTCGTTTTGACAGTTGTACGCTCCATTGACCTTGTTGTACGCGCACATCAGCGACCCGACGTGGGCTTGCTGGACCGCGGCCTTGAAGGCGGGCAGGTAGATTTCGTGCAGCGTGCGCTCGCCGATGATTTCATTGATCCTGAAACGGTTGGTTTCCTGGTTGTTGGCGTCATAGTGCTTAACGTTCGCAATGACGTGCTGACTTTGAATGCCCTCGATCACATTCACGGCCATCTGGCTGACCAGATAGGGATCTTCTCCAAAAGCCTCGAAGGTTCGCCCGTTCTGCGGGACGCGCATGATGTTGACGTCGGGCCCTTCGAGCAATCCATCCGCCAGGTCTCTCGACTCCTTGCCAATGATGACGCCGTAAAGGTGCGCCAGCTTCACGTCCCAGGAAGCGGCCAGTGAAATGGGCGCGGGCAGCGCCGTCGCGGGCTGCTGGGGACGAGTGCCGTCGGGTCCGACCCCGGCCGGCCCGTTGGTCACGCGAAGCGCCGGAATGCCGAGTCGTTTGATGGGAGGAACGTACCGGAAGTGCGTCGCGTCCCGGATGCCGTGCAGCTCTTCAATCTTCTCGTCCAAAGTCATCTTGCGGACGATAGCGCGCGCCCGGGCATCCGCGTTCTGCGCCCTGAGGCCGCCGTGGCCGGCGGCGGGCATCGCCGCTGCCAGGCAGAGTAACCAACGTAGAGATGAGTTCATCCAGCCCCTCCTGCCCTTCGATAGATAGCTCGCCACGGGCTCGAACGGCCCCGAGAACGAGCTTGCGCCGGCCTCCCATCCAACGCCGCGGGCTGCCGCCGCTGGAGGTCCCCGAACGGGCCACTAGCATAGCAGGACTCACGCCCGCAGAAAACCAATTCCGGCAAAACCGGCCGAGCGGAGGCATCAGCGCGGCTGGACATCTGTCAACGAAATGGCTAGACTTTCGGCTTGTAGGAATCAGTTGAGCGGGAGGAAACGATGGCAGTCTGTCCGGAGTGCGAAGCGCCGCTGGACATCGAGGCTGATGAAATTGAGGAAGGGCGCGTGTTCGATTGCCCGGAGTGCGGCGCGGAGCTTGAAGTAGTCAGCACGCATCCCACCGTGCTTGATGTTATCGAAAAAGATGAAGGCGAAGAGAAAGATGAAATCTAAAATCAGAAGGCCCGGCAAGAGCGGCGCGAACCTTTGTGAGCCTGAAACAGGCCGGCCTCTACGCCGGGGCGGAATTGGACTTGCCCTGGCCCTGATCGCTTGGTTGACCCTCGCCGCCACCCCGGCCCCCGCCAAGAAGAAGCCGAGGCCCACCAAGACCCTCTCCGGCCAGGTTCTCGATGCTTCCAATCATGCCGTCGCCGGCGCGGACGTCGAACTGACCGACCTCACAACCAAGAAAAAGCTCGATATCTATACTCAGCAAAACGGCAGTTATGAATTTGGCGGCCTCAGTTTTGACCACAATTATCGTGTGCAAGCCCACTATCAGGGCCAGTCTTCGCCTTCTCGCATGGTGAGTTCGTGGGACCCCAGGGCCGAGCTCGTCATGAACCTTTACCTTCGCCCTTCAAAAAAATAGATGGGCGGCTTTGTTTGGCGGGCCTTGCGGCGGAGGTTGAGGGACGAGCTTGCCCGTCGGCCTAAAGCAAAAAGGTCACCTTGACCAGCCGGCGGCCGGCCCGCAGAACGACGTCATGCCCGGCGTAGTTCGCCGGATGGACCTCCAGCGCCGGGTCGGTGAGCCGTTCCCATTGCGGCGGGTTCGAGTCAACGTCGGTTATCGAGACAGCGCCTTCCTTGATCTTTCGTTGCGCCTCCGCGCTCGACGGGTAGAGGTTCAGCTCAACAAGCAGCCGCGGGAGTTTGACCGGCTGTTGCAGGAAGTGTGTGACGGAGCGGACGTTCGATGGGACGCGGTCCTGTTGGAACTGGGTTTCAAAGCTGCGTCGCGCTTGGGCGGCGGCTTCGGCCCCGTGGAAGTCCGCCACGAGGCGATGCGCCAAGTCCTTTTTGACTTCGAGCGGATGCCGCTGGCCCGCGGCCACTGCGGCGCTTAGCTCTTGCGCCTCGCGCGGCGAAAGATCGGTGAGCAGCTCGTAGTATCGCCACATCAGCTCATCGGAGATGGACATGATTTTTCCAAACATTTCGGCCGGCGCCTCGCTGATTCCGATGGTGTTGCCGAGCGATTTCGACATCTTCTGAACGCCGTCGAGGCCTTCGAGAATCGGCAGGGTCATGATGACTTGCGGCTCCTGGCCGTATTCCTGCTGAAGGGCGCGGCCGACCAGGAGATTGAATTTCTGGTCGGTGCCGCCCAGCTCCACATCGGCCTCCAGCGCCACCGAATCGAAAGCCATCGCCAAGGGGTACACGAACTCGTGGACGGTCAGAGGCTTGTGCGCGCGGAGGCGCTTCGAGAAATCGTCCCGTTCGAGCAGGCGCGCCACCGTGTATCGTGAAAACAGATTCATCCAGTCGCTGCTGGTCATCTTCCCTAGCCAGCGGCTGTTGAAATCCACCACCGTTTTCTCGCGGTCGAGAATCTTGAACACCTGAGTCTTGTACGTCTCGGCGTTGGCGGCGAGCTCTTCCGGCGTCATCGGCGGGCGAGTGGTCGTTCGCCCGGAGGGATCGCCAATCAGGCCGGTGAAATCGCCGATCAGGAAGATCACTCGGTGGCCGAGGTCCTGAAAGTGTTTGAGCTTGCGAATCAGGACCGTATGGCCCAGATGAAGGTCGGGAGCCGTGGGGTCGAAGCCGGCTTTGACGTTCAAAGGCTTTCCGCGCTGGGTCGCGCGCTCCAGTTTGGCGCGCAACTCCTCCAAGATCGGAA
>JAKAWO010000022.1 GCA_021827255.1 Acidobacteriota bacterium
TCGCCCGGCCGGCCCAACTGCACGGCGGCAATCGCCCCCGCGGCCGCGTCGCGGACATCCACAAAATTCAATCCGCCGCGCGGAATCGCTCGAATCTGCCCCTCCAGGAAAAGCGCGACGTCGCGCGTGGAGGAATGCCGCGCATCCCCGGGCCCCAAGAGCAAACTGGGGTTGAGGATGATCACCGGCAACTTTCGCCGCGCGAAATAGTCGAGCGCCAGCTTCTCTTCAAAAATTTTGCTGAGGTAATACGGCCAGGCGCCGACGATTTCGTGTTTATAACCGGCGGTTTCGTCATGGGCGACGGGCTCGCGGCTGACGGCGATGGTCCCGGAGGAGGAAACGACCAGAACTTTTTCCGCGCCCTGTTCGAGCGCCGCTTCCAAGACGTTGCGCGTTCCCTCCACATGCGTGCGGAAGAGCAGCTCGGCGTCCCGCGGGTCGCGCGAGACGATCCCGGCTAGATGATAGATTTCTTGCACGCCCTCGGCGGCGCGCCGGACGTGGTCGCGGCGGACCACGTCCCCGCAGAAAATCTCCAATCCGGCCTCAGCCTCCCACGGCGCCGCGCTCCGGCACAGGATGCGAACGCGAGCATCCGGCTCGGCTGGGCGAAGCTGCGCCACCAAGTGCTTGCCGAGAAAACCCGTCGCGCCGGTGACAAGGATAACCTTCATTAAGAACGGGTCCGGGGTGGTCTGCGCCAACCGCCGTCCATCCGATCGAACAACGATTTGCGGTCCTTCAGACGAACTCCGGGCTGAATAGGGCCGCGCGGGCACACCTTCCGATCCAAGCGGTATCTTGTCCGCCGCGCCGACTGCGCCAGCCCGCGGCGAAGCAGCTCATTGACCAGCCTCCGCAGGGTGGTTCGCTCTTCGGCGGCTTTTCTCTTCAGCGCCCGGAACAAGCGATCCTCGAGTTCGAGGGTTGTCCTCATATTTCGCCGCATCGTAGAGCGTCACCTTTGTTTTCTCGACGACTTGGCGAAAGAGCGGATTGCGGATGGCCTTATCCTCGACTACATCCACGGAAACTACGAAGAGCTGCTCCAAATCCTCCCACAAGCCGAAGAATTTGTCCGCGTAGCGGACAGGACTTGCCGGATGGAATTCAACCAGCACGTCAATGTCGCTCGCATTGAAATCGAACCGCTCCTCGGCCGCCGAGCCAAAGAGCGAAAGCCTCCGCACCTGCCGCTTCTTGCAGATTTCCGTCAACTCGTTGATGTTTTCTTGAACCAACGGGCTCATCCGTTCTCTCCATCCCGATAGATTTATGTGCAGCGGCCACAACCCCATCGGGATCCGTGCCGCCATCGCATAACGGCTCACGGGGTCCAGGAAATCCAGTCCTTCTCCCATTGGTCTCGTGCCCCATCCCGGAGGTGAAGGCAGTAGGGGAACGGTTTACCAGCAGTAAATGCTTTATCCCTATAGTGTTGGCGGATCTCCTTCAAAACGTCTTTCCCTGTTAGCAAGTAGCCTTGAATCGTCCCCTTCTCCTGCATGCCGCTGAGGAACACGTAGTAGTCAGCAGGGCCGCGACGGATGCTCTCAACGCGTGTTGCGACGGGCCAGAAACCGGGGCTTTGATGGCTCGAGGTTTTTACCTGGATGTTGGCATGTTTCTTCCCGTCCTGGGTTACAGCGATCACATCGTATCCCGCGGTGTTTCGGGTGGTCGGCAGGGCAATCAGGCCGCGTCTCGATAGCTCGCAAACAACGTAGTGAACACCAGCGATTCCGATCAGAGTGTTTGAACCCTTTTGGCTATCCATGTAATTTCCTCCTCCGGAGTTTGTGGTTGCCAGGATACATGTGAAACAGTTTTCCAGCAAAGCGCTAAACGCTTTCGGGGCCGTCCTTCACGTCGGCCATCAGGATCGGGGCGAAGTGCATGAGCATGACACTGGGTTTGTGGCCGACGTGGGATTGCGCCATTTCCAGCGCTTCGTTCATCGTCGCCGCGGTTTCCCAGCCGAGGATTTGCGCGGCGCGCTTTGATTCCGCGCCCACGCAGATGACCTTGCCGACGTGCGCGCGGCCGTTTTCGCCCCAGTACCACATATAAAACGGATGGACGCCGTGGTAGGCGTTGCCGGTGCGGTACATGCGAAGGTAATCGGGGTCGTGGGCGAATTGCTCTTCGTATTTCTGCTGCAACGCAAACGAGTCGCGAGTCTCCGGCAATAGGCGGTGGAAAAATTCGATGTAAGAAGGATGATGTCGCGGGTCGAATTCGTCGTAGAGCGGATGAGTGATAATCAACACCCCGTTCTTCTTTACCACCGGCCTGCCGCGATACATGTTGTGGAAATAGCCAAGCGCCAGCACCTGGACGAGCAGCGGATTGAGGATGGAGTTGACGTTATACGGCGAGATGAAAGGGATGCCGTACACGACCACGTCCGATTGGCCTTCGAGCGGACAGCAATATTGCGCGTAGCAGTAGGCCAATGATTTCTCATGCACGGCGTCCGTCGCGCCAGCGTGGACGGCAATCATCTCGTAGGGGGCGGGCACGGCGAACAGCAGCTTGCGCTTGGCCGGCCGCGGGATTCTGGCCAGCGCCCGCCGCGTGGCTTCAAACATCGCGCGGTCAAGTGGATTCCAGCGGTCTTCGTTTTTGGTGAAGAAGGCCGTGCGCGGATCGAACATGCGGTTGTTGATCACCGTCTCGATCTGAAACACTTTCAGGTTCTGGTTGACGACTTTTCCGATGCGGTCGCAGGACCGTTTCATCTCCGAGCGGCGATGATCGAAGTAGGAATCGCATTGGAGAATCGTTCCCGGGGTGTGGTGCGCCTGGAGCGTGGGATAATCGCACAGGCCCACGCCGACCGATTTCGATCCGCCGTCCATGGGCACCAAATTGATGTTGATGTAAATGAGGAGGTCGGACTCGGCGGCGCGGCGGTTGATGCGAACGTGTTCGCCGTGTTCGGTCACCCCCAGCTCGACCATGCCCCCCGGAGCTTCGCCATCGTGATTGTAAAGGCGGCCGGGATAATAGGCGTCGCATATCCGCGGCCCCACTGTATATCGGATCTCAAACGGCGCCATGCGACGGTGGAACGATGTGGCGATAATAAGGTGAACGTCCTCGACGCCCTTCGCCGCCAGCATCTCGAGCAAAATCGTCAGGACCGATTGCCGGATGTCCGGCCGCCACATCTTGGGAAGCGGCAGTGAGATATCGTCCATGGCGATGGTGGCCTTCATTCCCGGCTTGAGGAGGGATTCGAGCGGCTCCATCTGCACGGGGTGGGCAAGGGCGTAGCGGATCGCCCCTTCGCGGTCGCGGAGCCCGGGAATCGTCGGGTTGGGATACATCACGCGCGTGCCGGCGGGAAATTTGACGCTCAGCAGGTCTTCGCCGTGCCACATCAGGCGCGGCGCCGACCTTTCTTCCAAGCGAACCACGCACCCCTCGTGCGAGACCAGAGCTTTACGGCCCACCGCATTCGGCGCGGGGTCGGGAAAGGCGAAATCCACCCGCCCGGGCTCGCCTCCCGGCGCCGTTTCCTGCGTTTGGTTGTCCATGTTTCTCCCTTCAGCGAAGGGAAGCTTCTGGGTTTCCTCTCAACTCCAGCACCGGCCACCCGCGCGCCTGCGCGACCCGTCTCAAGCGCCGGTCAGGGTTAACCGCCACGGGATAGCCGACTGCTTCCAGCATAGGCAGATCCGAGAGGCTGTCCGAGTAGGCTTTCGACCCCTCGAGCGCCGCGTCGCGCTCGCTTGCGTAACGCCGCATGGCCGCCACCTTCTCCTCTTCGGCGATCAGCGGGCGCTCGACCTCGCCCGTGGCCACGCCGCCGCGAAACTGTAGCGAATTGCAAATGACGCCCTCGAAGCCAAGGTAGCGTACCACGCAGTCCAGAGCGAAGTCGAGTTCCCCGGAAACCAGAACCGGCCGGTAACCTTCGGCGCGGTCGCGCTCGATCAGCGCCCCGGCGCCGGGATAAAGGCTGGGGCGAATCAGTTCCTCAAACAGCCGCTCGGCTTGCTGCCGCAGCCAGTTTTCCTGGAGGCCGCGGTACTCGCGGTAAAACACCTCGTTAAAGCGGCGGCGCGAGCGGAGATCGAGCGCGACCCACGCCGGCACGGAGAGCACGAGCTTGGAAAATTTCACCGCCGCCCGCTGCCGCGACGGCTGACGCCGGCAGAAAAAAGCGTAACGACGCACCACGTTGCCCGAGCTCAGCGTGCCGTCAAAGTCGTAAAAGGCCATGCGCCCCGGGGTGGTCATCCGAACTGGGGTGGAACTCACTCTGTGCCCTGCCAGGCGCTCGGTTTCTCCGTCGCCGCCCAGCGCCGTTCCAGCGCTTCATCGCTGGGCGCCGCGCGCGAACAGATTGTGAAAATTCTTCTTGTGCCGCCAGCCCAGGAAAATAGTTATGAGCGCCGCCAAGGCGGCCTCTCTTCGCCCCACCGCGAAAAACATCAGAAGGGTGAAGAGCGCCCACGTGCTCACGGAAGCCGTCGCGCCGGCCTCGCGCCACTTGAGTTTGGCCAGTGCCACGCGGGCCAAGGCGAAATAGATCAGGGCCGCCACCGCCCAAACCGGATAGAGAATCAACATGACGCCGCCCGAAGTCGCCACGCCTTTGCCGCCGTTGAATTTCAAGAACGGCGAATAGCAATGGCCGAGAATCGCCGCCATTCCGAACACCCAGCCGAGCGTCGCGCGGTCGAGCGCCAAGCCCGCGACGGGCCAGGCATAGAGCGCCAGCCCGACGGCCAGAACGCCTTTCCCCATGTCGCCGATGAGCGTTAGCACCGCGCGCCCTCTTGAAACCCGCAGCACATTGTTGAACCCCGGATTGCCCGAGCCCACTTTGCGGATGTCCACGCCGCTCCCGGCCATCGCGATCACGGCGAAGGGAATCGAGCCGACTAGAAAGCAAAAGACCCAACCGAGCATCACGGCGATGAAAATAGGCTGCATCAGGATATCCCAACCTCGAATCCAGGGGTCTTGGTCCATGGAGTCGAGTTCCTTACTTCGACCTGGGGTAGGCGCCGGTCTTCGCCTCGGGCCCGGCGGACGTTGGATCGGCGGCCTGCGACTCAAGGCGTGCAATCGTTTCTCGCACCCGCTCACGCAGCCCGACAAGCTCGCGCGGCTCGTCGGCGCCCGCCGCGATGGCGCCGCCGAAGGAAACGTTGACGGCGCCCCGCAGCGCGGTCCGTTCGTGGGCCACCAGCACCGAGGCTGTGCCTTGAACCGCCACCGGATAGATGGGCGCGGAAGTCAAAGCCGCCGCTTGGAACCCGTCCAGCCGGAAGCGGCTGACGCGGGAGGCCGCGGCCACCGGCCCGTCCGGAAAAACCACCACCGCTTGGCCCCGTTCGAGCTGTGCGTAGATTCGCTGGCGCAGTGTTCCACCCGGAGGAGCCAGGACTTCCTCGAGCGGAGAAGCCGCCAGCGCGCCCAGCAAAAAACGCGCCGCCCGGGGCATCGGGCTCAACGCCTCGGCATCCGCAAAAAGGAAGGGGCGGCGAATCAGCGCCGCCAGCACCAGTGGATCAAATGCGCCCGCGCGATTGGCCACGAGGACCGCTGCGCCTTCTTTGTTGAGCTGACCCAGCCCTCGTGCTGTGGCGCCGTACCCGGTGAGCGACAGGATGCCGCGCGAGGCGGCGCTCACCATCCAAGCGCCGGAAGCCCCCGGCAGCAGGCGCGCCCAGACGCCGCCCACTGCGCCGAGCGTCCCTACGACCGCTCTAGAATAAAATCGCCGCGCCGTTTCGCTCAGGTGGCGCAGTTTCAGAGACGCCCAGCGTCCCAGATTCTCACTCCACAGTTTGACAATTTGAACCGCCGGCGCGCGCCGCGTGACCTTCAGCTCAGCGCGCTCGAAGAGCCTCCGCGTTTCGTTTCGGCGGATCTTGCCGCTCGAAGTTTTCGGAATGCTGTGCGGAGCAATCAGCTCCACTCGCTCCGGGGGCGCGCCGATCGCCTCTGAAACGCGCTCCATCACCTCCCGCTCGATCCGTCGAAGCTCGTCCTTCGCTGTCGCCCGCGTTTCCGCTACCACCACCAGCCGCTCGGTTCCGGCCGCCGGGTCGCGCGACCCGAACGCCGCCACGCAGCCCCGCCGCACTCCGCTGACTTCCGCCGCTGCCGCTTCCACTTCCTGCGGAATGATGTTGTGTCCGGACCGGATAATGAGGTCTTTCCGCCGGCCCGTGATGTAGATTTCTCCGTCCGCCCAGTAGGCCAGATCGCCTGAATCCATCCAGCCGTCTTCCGTGGTGATCGCTGCGGTTGCCTCCGGATTCCCATAGTAGCCGGCGGTTTTGGACGGTCCGCGGAACAACAACCGCCCTTGAACTCGCACGCCCGCCTCGCGCCCGTCGTCGTCAACGATTTTGATTTCGTGCTCGGGCATGGCGCGGCCGTTGGCGACAAAGCGCAAGGCGGCCGCGTCCGAGGCGCCGGCGGGCACGGCCTTTCCTTCCGACTCAAAGGCGTCGCGCCGAATGCGGTCAATGACGGGCGGCCGTTCGATGGGCGGAAAAGCCAGCGCCACAGAGGATTCCGCCAAGCCGTAGCACGGCACAAAACTTGTGGCGCGAAACCCGTAGGGTTGGAACCGCCGCGCGAAACGCTCCAGCGTGTCGGGCAGCACCGCTTCGCCGGCATTGATGGCGATTCGCCAGGAGCTCAGGTCGAGCCCCTGCAGCGCCGCCTCGGGGATCTTGCGGGCGCAAAGCTCATAGGAAAAATTCGGCGCCGGGCACAAGGTTCCCCGCGAATCGTGCAGCGCCCACAGCCAGCGTTCCGGACGGCTCAAAAAGGCCAGGGGCGAAAACAAAGTGATCGGCAGCCCATAATAGACGCTGAACAACCACGAGCCGATCAGCCCCATGTCGTGATAGAGCGGCAGCCAGCTCACCACAATGTCCGTTGGACGGACCTTGACCGCCTCGCCAATGCCGCGGATGTTGGCCAGGAGGTTGCCGTGCCGCAGCACCACGCCCTTAGGATCGCCGGTGCTGCCCGAGGTGTACTGGATGAACGCCGTTTCCGACGGCTCCCGCGCCACCGAAGGCGAGGCCTCAGCCGCCCGGCTCAGCGCTTCAACGCTGCTCACGGCCACCAGCGACGGCAGATTCAACCGCATGATCTCTGTGACGGATCGGACCTGCTCAAAACTTATGAGGAAACGGACTCCCGCATTCTTCAGAATGGCCACCTGGCGGCGAACGTATTCCTCGATCTTATCCGGCCGGGCCGGAGGGTAAATCGGAACCGCGATCCCGCCCGCCAGCATCACACCGAAGAAGGCGAAAAAAAACTGCGGACACGTCGGCAGCATAATCGCCACCGTTTCGTCCCGCCGAAGCCCCCCGCCGATCAAACCCGCGGCCACCCGGGAGGCTGTTTCCATCAACCGACCGTAGGAAATGTCCTGGCCGGAATCCCCTTCGAGCAGGTGGGCTTGGACTCGTTCGGGATCCATTCCCGCGTGGTGACGAAGAACTTCCGCCATGTCTTTGGGAGACTCCGGAGCGGGAGGCGGCAGACGAGAGGGTTGCTCGATGCGGTAGCGGGCGGTGGCTCGGCCAACTTGCGCCCCGCCCAGGATCGCCCGCGCCCACTGTCGCGGAGTTTCAGCGCGCTCGACAGCCTCCTCGGGCAACCGCGCCTCAAACCGCCTCTCAC
Source organism: Acidobacteriota bacterium (assembly GCA_021827255.1). Classification (GTDB taxonomy): domain Bacteria; phylum Acidobacteriota; class Terriglobia; order UBA7540; family UBA7540; genus JAKCCV01. Next base: position 7,675 of record JAKAWO010000022.1, read on the forward strand.
ACCGCACCAGCAGCTCAACCCGCTCCAAGCTGCCGAGCCCGAGGTCGCGGTCGAGAGAGGAGTCGAGCGTAGCGCCTTCTGCCGCGCGCGTCGAGCCCAGCTCCACCAAAAGCTCGCGGACGATCTGCAAGACTATAGCTTCAACCACCGCTGCGTCCGATGAACGAGCAACTGTGGGCATGGAAACCCGCCGGCAAAAATTGCCGCTTGGAGGCCACTTGCGCTAAACCGTGGCTCTTCAGACGTCGCCCTCGGTTGGACCCGCCTGGGCGCTCCGTCGTGGCCACGCGGAGGCAGGTTGTGGCCTCCCGGCAACCCGCTCAATTATATCTTGAACGCCCATTGTCGAACGGCTTCCGGCTGGACCCACTTTTCGATTCCCTCGATCTGTTGGTCAACCCAATACTCTCTCCAATTGATTCGCTCCGGATCCCAGGGAAGCAGTTGGCGGTCTCGCGGCGTGATATCGGCGTAGGCGGCGCGGATATTCGCCGACTCAAAGATGTACCGGTTGTGAAGAACGAAGGGCAGATACTGATCGAGCGTCTGCTCTCTGAATTTGGCCTGCAACTCAATCGTCCGCAGCTTGGAGGCCAGGCGGAACAGCGATCGCCGGCCCGGCAGGCCCGCCGTGCGCGCCATGCGGTTCATGCCATCGAGGAGCGACTGGATTTGGCGAACTCGCCGCTCAAAACGCTCGCGGCGGCGGCGCATTTCTGACGCTGTCACAATGCGCGCCGGGCTGGCCGGTCCGAACCATCGAAACGCCAACCCGGCGCCGCCATTTCCTCGGCCGCGGCGCTGAGATTCTCGAACCAGCAAATCCACCAGCGGCCCAAGCCGGATCGGATGCGTGTCAGCCGTGCCCAGTTGGTACACACGCTCGTGCCGGCCGCGCAGCACCGCTGCTGCCACTACCAGCATGGCCGCCGCCACCAAATCCACGGGGACGACCTCGAGCGGCGTGTTTCGGCGCACCGGCCAGTGCCTCATCCCGCCGAGCGCCATCAATACCAGCGGCGCTGCTGTCCGCCCGCCTTCAATCCAGCCCGGAAAAGGAAAGCGCAGCGCACTTTCGACAATCGCCGGACGCACGATAGCCCAGTCCAGATCGCCTTCGGAAGCAATGATCTGCTCGCCTAAGCTCTTGGTGTAAGTGTAGGTGTTGACCCAGCCCCAGTGTTCCGCCCGCCGCCGTCCGAGCGCGATGCGGCGCTCGCGCGATTCCTTGGAATGCTTTCCGCCGCCCGCCGACTCGTCAATCAGCCGGAGTTGTTGGCGGACGTATTCGATTTCCCGCCGGTGATGGAAGCTTGGGTCGAGCGCGTCTCGCCGACGCGGATAAAAGCCCGGAATCGGCTCGCTCTCCTCCACCAGGCCATCCGTCTCGCCAGAAACGAAACCCGTCGAAACATGAACGAGCTTCGAGCCTAGCCTTTTGGCGAGCGCGACCACCTGCTCGGCGCCGTCCACGTTGGAGCTGAACGACTCGTCGAGTGGCGGAAAAAAGTCCACCTTGCCCGCGCAGTTGATGATCAACCGCACGCGCCCGTTGAGGTTTTCAACGTCGGCCGCTCGGAGCCCGCAATTCTCCTCGCCAAGGTCGCCATCCCAGACCGTGACCTTGCTGCGCAGGGTCTTAGACCCCAGCCGGTCCGCTATGCTCACGAGCGCCGGCGATTCCAGCACTTCTTTCTCAAACCGTTCGGAAGCGCTGGCGTGCGGACCGGGGCGCAGAAGCAGGTGAACGTGTTTTAGGCGGGGATATCGGTCGAGCAGCATGCCCAGAACGACTTTTCCCAGAAAGCCGCTCGATCCGGTTAATAGCATCTCATTTTGGCGGAATGTATCGCCGACGTCGGTCAAGGACCACCCTCCCTGTCAAGGGAGCCTTCGCCGGGTGGATTGCATGCTTTCCTGGCGGCGCGGCTCCCGGCCTGGCGGTCGTTCCACCTGAAACTGATCCGCCCCGGCTCGGAATGAGCGAAAGCTGGCGCGGCAATTGGATGTCCCTTGCCGGAACAGCCCAGCGCCGCCATGGAGACAGTCTCGTTTGAGCCGAGCGCAACGCTCGTATGCTATCGGCGGCTGCCGAGGTTTGTCAAGCTCGGCGCGTGGGTTGTGTCAAAGCGCTTTGGAAATACCCCCGCTCTTGTTTTTGCTTTGGCCCACCGCCCTGGCCGTCTAGCCTATAACGGAAAATTCGAGTTTATTCCCAGTTCGGTCAATGCGGTCCAGCCGCACGCGGATGCGCTCGCCGAGGCGGAACGCCCGCTTCGAATCTCGGCTGACAACGGCTTGCATGGTTTCGCGGTAAACGTAGCGGCCTTCGAGGCTGTCCAAAGGCACAAAGCCCTCGACGAAGAGGTCGGTCAGCTCCACGAAGAACCCCTGTTTGATAAGTGAAATGATGAGGCCGTCGAATTCCTCGCCCATGCGCTCGGCCATAAAGGCGATCTTCTTGAGCTCCAAGAGCTCCCGCTCGGCTTCCTGGGCGCGCCGTTCCGCCTCCGAGGTTTCGATGCCGAGAGCGCGAAGCTCTTCAAGGCTAATGGGCGCTATGGGCTGCCGCCCCACCGGATGGCTGCTTCCCGGCGACATGGACCCGCTCGCTCGGTATCGAGCCCGCCCGCCTTTTTGCTCCAGCACGGCCTTCAGAATCCGGTGGACGATGAGGTCCGGGTAACGGCGAATCGGCGAGGTGAAGTGCGTATAGGTCCCGGCGGCAAGGGCAAAGTGGCCGAGATTTTCCTCCGCATACCGCGCCTGCTTGAGCGAGCGCAGCATCAGATAGGAAAGGATTCGCTCTTCCGGCTTGCCCTCCAAACGCTGAGTCAGCCGCTGGTAGTGGTGCGGGGTGATCTCCAGATCGTCTTTGCGCAGCTCCGCGTGGAAGCGCGGGTAGCGTTCGCGCGCATCCCGCGCCCGCACCCGATGGCGCTCGATGGAGGGAATTTTGACGCCCAAGGAGTAACCAAACGTCGCCGCAATCGCCTCGAATTCCAGGACCTTCTTGGGATCGGGCTTTTCATGAATGCGATAAAGCGCCGGCACCCCCTGGCGCTCGAGATAGCCGGCGACGCTTTCATTGGCCGCCAGCATAAATTCCTCGATGATGCGATGAGCGATGTTGCGCTCGGAGCGCGCGACGCCGACCATGCGCCCCATGCGGTCAAATTCGATTTCGGGCTCGGGGAGGTCGAAGTCAATGGAGCCGCGCTGCTCGCGGCGCCGGTTCAGAATCCGCGCCAGTTCTTCCATCTGCCGGAAATTCTCCGCCAGGCCAGCGTAGCGCTCGAGCGCCGCCGCCTCGCCGGCCAAAACGTCCCGCACCGCCGTGTAGGTCATCCGCTCCGCGCTGTGGATGACGCCCGGCGCCATCTCGCACTCCACCATCCGCCCTTCCGAATCCAGCTCCATAACCACCGACAATACCAGCCGGTCAACCTGGGGATTGAGGCTGCAGATGCCGTTTGAAAGCTCCAGCGGCAACATGGGAACGGCCCGGTCGGGAAAATAAACCGACGTTCCGCGCAGCCGCGCCTCCCGGTCGAGCGCCGTGCCGGGCCGCACATAGTGGGCGACATCGGCAATGTGAACCTGAAGAACGTAATGGCCATCGGCTCGCCGCTCCACGTAAACCGCGTCGTCAAAATCCTTTGCCGTTTCGCCGTCAATGGTGACGATGGGGAATTGTCGAAAATCGCGCCGGCTCTTTCGTTCCTGCTCGGAAATATATTGCGGAGGGGCCTCGGCTTCGCTCAAAACCTCCGCCCGAAAGCGGTGCGGCAGGTGGAATTTCCGGATAACGATTTCAACGTCCACGCCGAAATCCTCGCGGCTCCCCAGAATCTCGATCACCCGTCCGCGTGGCTGAACGCCGGGGCCGGGGAACTGCGTGAGCTCGACGTCCACAATCATGTGGTCCATCTCGCGCGCCGTCAGCGCCCTGGCTTCGTGGCGCCGCCCTTCCGATTCGCCGCCGAATTGCCGCTGGCGGCCGGCGCGGCTCGGGCCTCCGGGCGGCCGCTCCTGGCCGCGGGGGATGACGATTTCAAAGGGAATCCGGCGTTCATACGGCAGAACGAAATTGGCTCGGGCGTCGGCTCGAAATTCTCCTACCACCGTCTTTTGGGCGCGGTCGAGCACTCGCACCACGCGCCCTTCAACGCGCAACTTAGGCTGCTCGCCCGCCGCGGGCCGCGTTCGCCAGTCGGGTCGCGCGCGAACCACCTGGACTTCCACGCGATCGCCGTGCAACGCAGACCCCACGCCGTCCCGTGGAATGAAGATGTCCTGGTCGGTTCCCTCGAGCGGCGCGTCGGGCACTACAAAGCCGTAACCGTCCCGGTGGCCCACCAGCCTGCCCGTCGCGGTATTCTTGGCAGGGGAGCGGTTGAGTCTATCAACCCCTGCCACAACGTCCTTGGCGGTGGGCGCGGCCAGTCTCCGCGGTCGTTCGGAAGCCAACAGGAATCGGTCATTTTGCGAGCGGATGATTTGCCGGGCTCGAACCAGCTCGTGCAACACGCGCCGCACCCCTCGCGCCTGGCTGGAGCGCAAATCGAGCTCGACCATGAGTTCGCGCAGCCGAAACGCCCGCCCCGGATTTTTGCGAAAGAGGCTCAGAACGTCGTCTTGTGAGAGTTCTTCGCGCATCGCGTTGGCAGAGTTAGCTTAGCACCAACTCCAAGACTCCGCCCGTGATCTCCCGCCGAGCCTGCGGGGCAACCCTCCGACGGAGGTTGGTGCGTCGCCCCATAGGTCGCCATCGCTTGAAAATACGCGCGGCGGGCTGAGGCACGGAAGGCGAACCGCCGCCTTTGCGGCCCGCGGTTCTTCTGCCCTCCTACTACGCCAAAAATCTCTTTCACACAAATGCTGATGCCTCCAAGTGGCAGGCCTTTCAATTTTTCCGCGAGAAAAAAGGGTTCGGGGTCGGCTGACGTTCTTCTATTGCCTTGGCGAGCCGGTTTTCCAAAATCAAGTCAGGACGATAGTTTTGGATTTTGAGCCGGCGAATTGCGGATTCCGGGAGAGCATCGCGCGGCACGAGACCCACGATCTCGCTGCTGGTCACTTCGACGCCGACCGCCGCAGCTTCGCGCTCGGCCGCATCGAATGCAGTTTCGATCGAAGTCGTTTCATAATCGGTCAGGTTCATTGAAACCTGCGCCACCTTTCGACTTCGAAGCATCACTCCCATGGCTTTTACGCGCGGCAAGCCGCCGTTTGAAGCGCGAATCTTCCGGGCTATCCCGCCGGCCAGGCGCACGTCATCCGTGCCCAGGTTGACGTTGTAGGCGATCAGAAACTTTCTCGCTCCGACGGCCGTTGCCCCCGCTGTCGGGTGCAAGCGCGGCTCGCCAAAATCCGGATGAAGCGATGGATCGCGCGGCACAAGCTCGCGAAATTGCTCGAACTGCTCTCGCCGGATGTTTTCAAGATTTCTGCGGGTGGGCTGGCGAGCCGCGGCTTCGTAGAGATAAGTAGGGATTTGAAAGCGCCGCCAGATCTCTCCGGCGACCCGTTCAGCGATAAGGACGCAATCCCCCAGCGTGACGCCCCTGAGCGGAACAAACGGCACCACGTCGGTTGAGCCGATTCGGGGATGAGCGCCTTCGTGCCGGGTAAGATCAATCAGCTCGGCGGCGCGGCCCACGCCGCGCAGCGCGGCTTCGCCCACGCTCTCGCGCGTGCCCGCAAGGGTGATGACCGAGCGGTTGTGGTCGGCGTCCATTTGCCGGTCGAGCAGATAAACGTCCTCCGCCCGCAGCATCGCTTCAACAATGGCGTCAATTTTCGAGGTCTCGCGTCCCTCGCTGAAATTGGGCACGCACTCGATGAGCGTCTTCATCATGGGAATCCATCATGCCACGCGGCGGAAAAAACGGCTCCGTGGGGAGGCGGTTCTGAAGCGGGAACTCGAAGTGCGGGCCCGCTGAACCCGGGAGGGCTCTGCGCGCTTAACCGCGTCGTGCTCATTCAGACCTTCGAGTGCTGGACGCGGACGGCGGGCAGAGCGTCCGCTTCGTCGTAAACTTCGACGTCCTGGAAGATGCTGGGGCTCTCCTTTTTGAGGGCGCGAGCGATTTCCACGGCGAGGCGGCGGATTTCCGTGTCAGCGTGGGGCGAGCCGCGTTGCTCCAAAAAGTGCCGCCAGGCGCGGCTGTTGCCGGTGACAAAGATTTTGGTTTCGCAGGCGTTGGGCAGAATCGAGCGGGCGGCTTGCCGCGCCCATTTGCGCCGGTCGCGCGGCGCCATTTCGGGGTGCTTCTGCTGCACGAAAGTGGAGCTCGCCTCGGCGAGCTCCCGATACGCTTTGCGGAGCTGCTCGATGACCTGCTCCCAGCGGGCGCGCAGCTCAGGGCTTTCCTGGTAGAGCGGCGGCACGACGTAGCGCGCTTCGCTTTCGTCCACATAACGCTGGGAAAGCTGCGAGTAGCCGAAGCCGGCGCGGTGTCGGACCAGCTCGTGCGTCAGCGAACGGCTGACCCCGGTGATCAGCAGGCACCATACTGCGTGCTCGAGCACGCTGCCGTGCTTTGACGTGAGAATGTTTTCCAGATATTCCTGGTTGGTGTTACGCCCCTTGCCGAAGGACATATAGCAGGTGCGGCCGGCGATTTCCGTGAGCACGTCGGCGGCCGCCCGGCCGTCGGTCGTGAACAGGAGGGCTTCGTCACTGAGGAAGCGTCCGACTTCTTCCTGAACCACCGTCTGCCGCCCAACGACGTAAACCTTGGGTCCGGTGACGTAAGGGCTCAGCGGTGGAGGTGTCGCCATGCGGTGGATTCCGCCCTGCTCGCGGCCGGCTGGGAACATTCCGCCCCGCAAGCCTTGAAATGTACAATTGAAGGGAATTCGACCTGGCGATGCCCGTTACTTCTCAGCTTTCGCCACCCCGGGCGCCGCCTCGCTCTTCTTGAAAGCGGCGTACTTTTTCCGAAAGCGTTCCACCCGCCCTGCCGTGTCCACCAGCTTCTGCTTGCCGGTGAAGAAGGGATGGCAGCTCGAGCAGATTTCGACGTGCAGCGTCTCGCTCTTGTAAGTCGAGCGCGTCTTGAATGTGTTCCCGCACGCGCAGACCACCCTCACCTCGTGATATGCGGGATGGATCTTTTCCTTCATGGGGCTCCTTCAGACTGGTTCACAAAATGATATTTTACCGCCCCAGGCCGGGAGTTTCAATTGGAAATCAAGCGGCCACTTTAACTTGACAGGTTTTAAGCTTCTCTGTTACATTCGAAAGGTTCGATTGAATCCGCTGCTTCCTGCTGTGGGGAGGCGGTTACGTTCGCGCCCGAACGCGCGTTGGGACGCCGAAGGATAGGGATGCCGACCTTTAATCAATTGGTTCGCCAAGGGCGCCGGAAACAGCGGTTCAAGACATCGAGTCCAGCTCTCGATGGCTCTCCACAGAAACGGGGAGTCTGCACGCGAGTCTATACCCAGACGCCCAAGAAACCGAACTCGGCTCTCCGCAAAGTAGCCCGCGTGAGGCTTACGAACGGATTGGAAGTGACGACGTACATTCCCGGCGTGGGACATAATCTGCAGGAACACTCCATTGTCTTGATTCGTGGCGGACGTGTGAAGGATTTGCCGGGGGTGCGCTACCACATCATTCGTGGAACTCTGGACTCGGCGGGCGTTGCCGACCGTCGGCAAGGCCGATCCAAATATGGCGCCAAGCGGCCCAAGGCTTCTTGAGGCGAGGCTGATCCGGGAACCAACCTTCTCATGGTTAGGCGTTAGGAGAGGAAAGGCGAGGAATAAGACTTAGGACATGCCAAGGAAGGGTTATGTTGAGCGTCGGGAAGTGACTCCCGATCCTGTGTATTCCAGCCCGCTCGTGCAGAAGCTTATCAACTGCATCACCTATCGGGGGAAACGGTCGGGAGCGCAAGGCGCAGTGTATGCGGCTTTCGATCTGGTCAAACAGCGAGCCAACGACGAACCGCTGAAACTGTTTAAGAAGGCCGTGGATAACGTCAAACCAACCCTGGAGGTTAAGACGCGCCGGGTGGGAGGAGCAAATTATCAAGTTCCTGTGGAAGTCAACCGGAACCGCCAGACCTCATTGAGCCTGCGTTGGTTAATAGGATATGCTCGTGAGCGAGGAGAGAAGTCTCTGGTCGAGAAACTTGCTGCGGAGATTTTAGACGCGGCTAACAATCGCGGGGGGGCCGTCAAGAAGCGGGATGATACCCACCGCATGGCCGAAGCCAACAAGGCTTTTGCCCATTACCGCTGGTAGTCCCGGCGTGCCGGGAACGACATCGGTAGGGCGGGAAATGCTCCACCCCGGAGCGCGATCCGCCCTTGGGGCCGCTTGCGGCGGCCAACCTTGACCAATCGGCTTCAGGAAGCAGCCTTTTCCTGAATAGGGAGAGGGCGCGAGTTACTGTAGTGCTTTAGAGTTCTATGCCACGACAAGTACCGATCGAAAAAACCCGGAACATCGGCATTATGGCCCACATTGATGCCGGGAAGACGACCACGACGGAGCGCATCCTCTATTATACGGGAATCACTCACAAGATGGGCGAGGTCCATGAAGGCACAGCCGTCATGGATTGGATGGAGCAGGAGCAGGAGCGCGGCATCACCATTACCTCCGCCGCCACGACATGTTTCTGGAACGACATCCGCATCAACATCATTGATACGCCGGGTCACGTGGACTTTACGGCAGAAGTAGAAAGATCGCTCCGGGTGCTTGACGGAGCGATTGCTATTTTAGGCGCTGTGGAAGGCGTCGAACCTCAGACGGAGGCTGTCTGGCGGCAGGCCGACAAATATCGCGTTCCGAGGATCCTTTTCGTTAACAAAATGGACCGGGCAGGGGCGGATTATGCCGAGTGCATCCGGCAGCTCCGTTCCAAGCTTCGCGCCAATCCAGTGGTGATCCAGTGGCCCATCGGCGCCGAGGACTGTTTTCAGGGCGTTGTGGATGTGCTCGAGCAGAAGGCCATTATCTGGAAGGATGAAACCTTGGGGGCTGATTACGTCGTCCAGGAGATTCCTTCTGAGCTCGCCGACACAGTTCGCCAACAGCGTGAGCAGATGATTGAGACTCTCGCCGAAGTGGACGATCAGATTATGGAGAAATACGTGCGCGGCGAGGCGATCTCCGCCGAGCAACTTCGCGGGAATTTGCGCCGGGCGACCATGGCCCTGCGGGCGGTTCCGGTCCTCTGCGGCGCGGCCTTCAAGAACAAGGGCGTCCAGCCGCTGTTGGAGGCGGTTGTGAATTATCTGCCCTCGCCGGTTGATATTCC